>NZ_JAWGSV010000055.1:0-15093 GCF_032552055.1 Clostridium sp.
GTTATATTTCATAAGATAACCAATAGTTATTCATAAGAAAGAAGGTGTTTTTATTGTATAAAATGAATCAAAATGAAACTCCACTGTTTAATGCTTTAATGGAATATGTAAATAGGGATACCTTACCATTTCATGTGCCTGGCCATAAGAAAGGTATTGGAATTGATTCGGAATTCAAAGAATTTATTGGAGATAATCCATTTAAAATAGATGTTACAGTATTTAAATTAGTAGATAGTTTACATCATCCTAATGGTCCAATTAAAAAAGCTCAAGAATTAGCTGCCGATGCTTATGGCTCTAAAGCTTCGTTTTTCTCTATACATGGAACTTCAGGAGCTATACAAGCAATGATTTTATCTGTAGTTAAAGATGGTGATAAAATAATAGTTCCTAGGAATGTGCATAAATCAGTTACATCAGGCATTATTTTAAGTGGCGCTATCCCAATTTTTGTAGAACCTGAAATTGACAAGAAACTTGGAATAGCTCATGGAGTAACACCTGAAACTATTGAAAGAACCTTAAAAGAAAATCCTGATGCTAAGGCTGTGCTTATTATTAATCCTACTTATTATGGTGTAGCTACAGATATTAAGAAAATTGCAGATATTGTTCATAGCTATGATATACCTTTAATAGTAGATGAAGCTCACGGTCCACATTTAGCTTTTTCAGATAAATTACCAATTTCAGCTATAGAAGCTGGAGCTGATATTTGCGCTCAAAGTACACATAAAATTATAGGCTCTTTAACTCAAGGTTCTTTATTACATATTAATAGTAAATATGTTGATCCTAAAAAACTACAGCAAATCTTAAACTTATTACAAACTACTTCGCCTTCATATATTTTAATGGCGTCATTAGATTGTGCAAGAAGACAAATTGCTCTAGAAGGTAAAGAGTTACTTGATAAAGCTATAGAGCTATGCAAATATACAAGAAATGAAATAAATAAAATCCCTGGTTTTTACTGCTTTGGTGAAGAAGTTTTAGGTAAACCCGGATCATATGCTTTTGATCCTACAAAATTAACTATTTCTTCTAGAGATTTAGGTATTACAGGATTTGAATTAGATACAATATTAGCAGATAAGTATCATATCCAAATGGAGCTTTCAGACTTCTATAACGTTTTAGCAGTGGGTTCCTTTGGAGATACTAAGGAAGGAATGGATAAACTTATTAATGCTTTAAAAGAAATATCTGATGAGTATTATGGTAAGAGAGAACCTATCCAAGATTTCTTAGATATACCTACTATTCCTAAGAAGATTTTAAATCCAAGAGAAGCTTTTTATAGTAATAAAGTTTCAGTTCCTCTTAAAGAAAGCATAGGTAAAATATCAGGTGAGTTTTTACTAGCTTATCCACCAGGAATACCAGTTTTATGCCCTGGCGAAGAAATAACTAAAGAAGTTATAGAATATGTTAATGATTTAAAAAGAGCAAATTTATATGTTCAAGGAACAGAAGACTCGACAGTTGAACACATAAAAATTGTGTCAAAATAAAAATTGTGCTGAAGCACATTTTTTAAATGAATAATGAAAAATTAAGAATGAAGAATAAAGGTTGTAATTCTTTCAGAATTACTGAAATTAATAAATAAACACCTCTGCAAAAGCAGAGGTATTTTAGAAATTTTTTCAAAAACTCTTGAAGAGTTTTATCCTTAATTTTTCATTCTTCACTTTTAATTTCCCATTAAAAAAGCTGCCTTAAGGCAGCTTTTTATAGTCCTAAGTATTCTTCTAGTGTTAAGTCACTATCTTTAAAATTCTCACTATGTTCTACTCCAACATATCTAAAATGCCATGATTCATGCATATACCCAGTTTTCCACTCTTTCCCTTCAGGGTATCTTAGTATAAATCCATATTTATAAGCATTTTCTTTAAGCCATTTAGCTTCATCTGTATACTTAAAATCCTCCATTGCCCATAAGGATCTATCTGCTCCACCAATATCAAAGGCAAGCCCTGTTTGATGCTCGCTAAAACCTGCTCTCGCTGAGAATGTATCAGTTGGATCTTGTCCATAATTAGCTACGTAATTGTTGTATAGTCTATTTTGAGTCCAGTAATTTCTATAAGTAGAAAAAGCATTTAAGTAAATTCCTTCTTTAGATGCATCTACCTTCATATTTTCAAAAGCTTGTCTAGCTTCCTCACTTTCACCAGGTGCATAAGTATCAGGAAGACCATATTCTTTATTTACAATTAATATCCCTTTTACAACCTTAGGTTCTCTTGTACTTGGATCTTCATTTGAAGCTTCATCATATATTTCTTTTATTCTTCTTGTATTAGCTTCTTTTTTAATATCTTGAACATAGATTTCTAACTCCTTAAGTTTTTCCCTAGCATCTATATAGTTCTTTTCCTTAAATAAGTCATTATAACTATTAGTTATTTCATTTACTTTTCTTATTTCTTCATCATTAAATCCTTTTAGATCCTCTGAATTAATTTTATTGAAATACACTTCTAAGTCTCTTTCGTTTTCTGCGCTTATTTCATTTATTTTTGCATATAAGTTAGATATCTCACTTTTCAATTCTTCAGTTATATTATCATTAAGCTTACTTTGTATATTAGCTATAGATTTTTTTATAGAATTAATCTTATCTTCATCACCATATAAATTATCAATACTTTTTTTAATTTCTTTAAATTCCTGAATACTTTCTAATTCAGAGTTAAATCTTTCACTTGCAACAACCTGACTTTTATTAAGTTTAATATGTTTAAATTTAATTGGTCCGTAGATAACTACTCCAAGTATTACAATAAATAATACTAACTTTTTTGTTCTATTCTTTAGTGCTTGCTTCTTGCTTATATGTCTCTTATTCAAAATAATCACCTTATAAATTTATTTTATCTTTCTTCTAATAATATTTTTAAATCTTCTCTTAACTTTCTATTTAAAGAATACTCACTTAAATAATATAATTTACTATTTATATCATCATCATTCTTATCAAGAGTATAATAAGTTATTGCCATATTTATGGCTAATTCATCGCTGACCTTTCTTATTTCTAATATACTTTCTTCATCTTCATCTATTGTCATTATCTCACTTAAATCAATTGAAGTTTTACCCATAGCTATTAATTTTAAGAACTTTAAATGACCTTGAGTAAATCTTTCTGCTGCATTAATTAAATGAATTAACGTTCTATATGCATACTCAATTTCTCCTGACTTAACAAAACTTCTATAAAAATGTTGTATTATCCCTATAACTTGATTATTATTTTTTATTTGAGCCATAAATCCCAAAATGATTATTTTATTTTCATCGTTAAAAGTAATTAAATTATTAGTAATCCAATTTACTATTTCTTCCGTTTTAACTCCCTCACTAGCTAGTTTACATAAAAGGTTTGTAGCCTTTAAATTAAGCTTTGCATTCTTTTGAGAGACTCTTTCTAATAAGGAAACAGCATTTCCTTTAAAACTATAAATTATCATAAGAACACTGTTTTCTACAGCTACTTTCCATTCTTCTTCATCAGAGTATTTATTTTCATACTCCACTGGCATATGTATATTACTATTTAAAAACTTAGGTAGTTCGCTTAAATTATTTTTACCAATTCTTATTGCTGAATCTCTTGCAACAGACTTTACTTTATCAAAATCATCATAAATATCTATAACTTTTAAGATTTCATTCACAATTAAATTATCTATGTCTTCCTTGCTAGGTTCATCACTTTCCTCTTTATAAGCTTCTCCTATTTTTTCTATTTCTAATTCTTCAATTTCTTTTTCTTCTATTTCCTTATCAATATCTTCTAATTCTTCTATATCAGAAACTATTTCTTCATTTTTTATATCTTCAATATAATTTTCCCTTTTATCATCTTCGAAAAAATTATAATCATCTTCATTTTGATAATTTCCATTTTTAAATCTTTTAAAAAAACTAAAAATCCCCATTGCTAATTCCTCCCAGGTCCGTATCTCCTATTACTTCAATTCCATTTTCCTCTAAAATCATTGCAGTTAAACCCTTAGCTAAAATTTTCTTAGAAGAAAAGGTTCCGTCATAAACATATTTTACTCCACAGGAAGGACTCCCCTCTTTCAAAATTGCTTTCTTTATATTATATAAATTTGCAATTTTTAAAGTTTCTTGTGCTCCCTTTAAAAATTCATATGTTACATCTTTATTATCTTTTGTTATAATTTTGCTTTTATTATCTTCCTTTAATATTCCTTTTGATGAACCTATTATCTCAGCTGGTACTCTAGGAGTAGTTAATCCACCTAGTTGCTCAGGACATACCAATATAGCTTTACCTTCTTTAACTAACTCTAAACATTTAGTATTTAAGTTATTTTCACCATTATATTTACAATTAACTCCACATAAGCAACTACTTATAAGATACATAAGAACACCTCTTTTCTATAACAATTATATCACAAAAAAAAATCCAAGGCGACTTTACATATATTAAAAATTTCTTTCAATTTTACTTATCTTCACATTAAAACTATCCTAAAAGGGCTGTTACACAAACAGCCCTTTTAAAAGTTTAAAATTAAAAACAAATAATTATTCTCTTTATATACTGATACAGCGCCTTTTAGGGTTATCTAATCAACCCTAAAAGAATTTTTACAATTAATATTACTTTAATATAGCTATAGTAACTCCATCTCCACCTTCACCATACTCTCCAAGTCTATAACTTTTTACATGAGGATGTCTTTTTAGCATATCTGTAATAGCCTTTCTTAAAACCCCTGTACCTTTTCCATGAACTATAGTGACTTCTCCAAGATTAGCAAGATAAGCTTCATCTAAATATTTATCAGTTTTATAACAAGCTTCTTCTGCATCCATACCTCTTAAGTCTACTCTACTTTCAACTGCTTTTAAGTTAAGTTTAAGTTCTCTTTTTTTCTTTTCTTTTTTATTGCTAGCGCTTTTAACTAGTCTTAAATCCTTAAGCTTAACATTAATCTTCATTATTCCAGCTTCTACTTGTACTTCACCCTTATTATCAGGCATTGTTATTATTATTACATTTTGATTTAATGAAGGTAAGTAAGCATCCATTCCTAGAGTTACTTTAGTTATAGCTTCTCCTTGATTTTCTTTTTCCTTATATAAATCTGATTCCTTCTTTTCTAAGCTATCCTTAAGTTTCTTTCTTTCTTCCTCTAGTCTTGCTCTTCCTCCTTGAGCTATACCAAGCTTTTCAAGTTCTCTCATAGCCTTAAGGATTTCATCAGCTTCATCCTTAGCCTTAGAGATTATATCCTTAGCTTCTCTTCTAGCTTCACTGTAGGCTTTATCTCTTACTTCATCTAGCTTCTTTAATTTCTCCTCATATTTCTTTTTAACTTCTTCAGCATCAATTTTTAATTTCTTAGCTTCCCTAGCATCCCTATTAGCTAATATACTTTTCTCTTGTAAATCCCTAATTAAATCTTCAAACTTTAGATTTTCAGAAGAAATATTATTTTTAGCTTTATTTATTACCTCTTCTTTAAGTCCTAATCTTTTAGAAATTTCAAAAGCATTAGATTTACCTGGAACCCCAATTAGTAATCTATAAGTAGGTCTTAATGTCTCAACATCAAATTCTACTGAAGCATTTTCTATACCTTCAGTTCTTAATGCATAACCTTTTAATTCACTATAGTGAGTAGTTGCTATTAATTTAGCTTTTCTTTCTCTTAATGAATCAAGTATTGCTATAGCTAGGGCTGCACCTTCTACTGGATCCGTTCCTGAACCTATTTCATCAAATAATACTAAGGATGAATCTGAGGCATTTTCCATTATTCTAACTATATTAGTCATATGAGATGAAAAAGTTGAAAGTGATTGCTCAATACTTTGTTCATCACCTATGTCCGCAAAAATCTCTTTAAAGAACCCTATGCTTGAAGCATCTTTTGCTGGTATAAGTATCCCACTTAAAGCCATTAGATGTATTAATCCTACAGTCTTTAAAGTAACTGTTTTACCACCTGTATTAGGCCCTGTAATCATAAGTGTATTAAATTCCTTACCTAAATAAACATCAGAAGGAACTACAACCTTTGGATCAATAAGTGGATGTCTTCCTTGGATAATATCAAAACTTCTATCATCACTAACAGTAGGACATATTCCATTTATACTTGAACTATATTTAGCTTTAGCAAATATAAAATCTAGTTCTGTTAGTATCTTATAGTTACTTTCAATAGTATCTATTTCCTCATATACCTTATTGGATAATTCCATTAATATTCTCTCGATTTCAGCTTTTTCCTTAAGCTTCAATTCTTTAATTTCATTATTTAAGTTAACAAGGCTCATAGGTTCTATAAATAAGGTTGCTCCTGTTGAACTTTGATCATGAACAAGACCTGGAACTTGACCCTTATATTCTGCTTTTACAGGCAATACATATCTATCACCTCTCATTGTATATAATGAGTCTTGAAGATATTTTGAATTTGACCTAACTATAGAATTAATCTTATCCCTTACAGAAGAGTTCTTTTCTTTTAAATTTCTTCTAATTGAACTTAAAGTAGAGCTAGCTCTATCACTTATTTCTTCTTCAGATACTATTGATATTTCAATAGTATCTTCAAGTTTCTTTAAAGGCGTAAGAATATCTATTAAATCCTCTAATAATTCATGAGGCTTTTCATCATCTCTTCTATTTATATAATCTTTAAACCTTCTTGAAGCCTTAAGCATTCCACCTACTCTAAGTATTTGACTTATTGAAAGCATACCACCTTTTTTAGCTCTTTCAATACCTTCCTTTACATCAAAGAATCCCTCAAAAGGTGGATTACTTTTAGTAATTAATAAATCTAAAGCTTCTTCAGTTTCTTTTAACTTCTTTTCTACTTCAAAAATAGTATCATATGGCGTTAAAGCAAATACAAGTTCCTTGGCACTACTCGTAATTGCATATTCACTAACTTTTTCTATTATTTTATTAAACTCTAATACTTTAAGACTTCTATCTTCCATCTTGTCTCCTTTACTCTATCCCTCTTCTATAATGCCCTTTAGTATATTCACTATTATTTATCTCTATTTCTTTATTAATCATTTTTATTACTTTTTTAACTTCTAAGTAGCTTTCATCTCTAAATTCTACTCTAAATGAATTTACACCAAGGCCTTTTAAATCATCCATTTCATCTATAAGATTTAATGGATATGGATTTATAATATAACTTCTACAGAAAATATCAGTCATAACTCTGAATTTTTCCTTCATTCTATCTACTAAAGTAAAACTATCCCTAGTACAAGCTAAGTTACAATCCTTATTAGAGGATTTTTCTCCAAAGGTACTACCTATTGGACAATATTCACTTATCATTAATTCTGTTTTTCCATAAATTAATCCTTGGACATTGCTTTTATTTCCTTTAAGTAAAGCCTTAATTTCCTTTCTATTAAGCTCCAAACTTAAAGTTGGAATATCAATTTCCCTTTGATAAAACTTAAGAGCTTCTGAATTAATAATATTTAATTTATAATCACCAATAATAAATAATTCTTTTTGATATCTTCTAATAATACCTGCATTAACAGTAATTAACCCTTTAATACTACCTTTTAATTTTTCAATAATATTAATAACTTTATCATATTCACTTTTTATTATATTAGGTAGTTTTAAATAAAAGTTTATATTATTATTTTTACTTGCTTCATCTATTAAATCTTGCATTTTAACAGCATTTCTATCTCTATTAAATATATCAACTGCTATATTATTTATGCCTTCCTCAATTAATGCTTTTAATTGATCTTTAGTAATGCATTGATATAACATATCTATATTATTTTTACTTTTAATATCTTGTGATTCTATTTTATTTTTATTAGGTCTTTTTCTTCTATAAGATTTTGTTATAGATTTTTGCAGACCTTCTAAAGCTTCTCTTCTTAAGTTATTTAAATCACTAATTCTAATAAATCCATCTTCAAAATCAATAAATTCAACCTCATCTATTTTAAAAGCTAAATCTTGTGATTTTAATAGACCTTCTATTACTCTTTCCTCTGTAAGTGGTTTCTTTTCAGCCTTTTCGACTATTTCACCTTTAAATACATAATCATTGTCATTATAATTTATATGTAATTCTAAAGCTTCTCCCACTTTAAATTTAACTTTAGCATTGACTAATATTTTTTTATTATAAGGTTTTAAAGAATCCTCAAGTGAAGAGAATAACTTCTTATCTAAGGACTTAAATATCTCATCTGATACCTTGTAATTAGTAGGAAATATTTTTACCTTATCGCCTCTTTTTGCTTCCTTAACTTCTTTTCCTTTTAATAAAATCTTATTAATTGTAAAGCCAGTCTCCTTAACTCTATATCCATCACCTAAAGCAATATCTTCTTTTAAGATTATCTCTCCATCTTTTAAAATATTCCCTAAAGGTACTCCTGTATTTCTTGGATGATTAAAACTCATCATATCCTTACCTAAATTCTTTTTTAGATAAGCTGTTGAAAATCCACCTCTATTAAATAATTGTAATAACTCTCTTTTACCAGAGCTAACATTATAATCAGTTTTGTAAAGCTCCTTTTCCACTGCTTTTTTATAGTTATCTACTACACCTGCTACATATTCAGGTCTCTTCATTCTACCTTCTATTTTTAATGAATATGTACCAGAATCTATAATATCTTTTATATTTTCAATAGTACAAGTGTCCTTAGGACTTAAAAGATATGCCTTTTTCTCACCAGAATTATTTCCCTTTAATGTATATTCCATTCTACAAGGTTGTGCACATCTACCTCTATTTCCACTTCTACCACCTATCATAGAACTCATAAGACATTGACCTGAATAAGAAATACATAATGCTCCGTGAACAAATATTTCTGTTTCTATTCCTAAGTCTTTTGATATATATTTTATTTCCTCAAGTGAAAGCTCTCTAGATAATACTATTCTATGGAAACCTTTTTCCTTAAAGAATAGTGCTCCTTCTCCATTATGAATAGTCATTTGAGTAGACGCATGAATTTCAAAATCAGGATACTCTTCTCTTACTCTTTTAAATAATCCTAAATCCTGAAGAATTATTGCATCTGCTCCTACCTCATATAAAAATCCAACATATCTAACTGCTTCTTCAATTTCATTTTCCTTTAATATAGTATTTAATGTTACATAAACCTTAACACCATAGCTATGGGCATAATCAATAGCCTTAATCATATTATCATTATCAAAGTTTGATGCATATGCTCTAGCAGAAAACTTACTTCCTCCTAAATAAACTGCATCTGCTCCTTTATTAATTGAAGCTATAAGACTTTCCATGCTCCCAGCTGGAGCTAAAATTTCTATCTTTTCCATAAATACTTCTCCTAAACTTTTGTTTATTATCTATAATTAATATATTTCTTCTAATCTCTATTTTAGTAAGGCATTACCCTTTCTTTTTTCACTTGCTAAATCTACTTGCGAATCTATTAACTTCTTTTCTAAATCTAGAACCTTATATCTATAATTTTGAAGCTGGAATTTAGTTTCTTTATTCCTTACCTTTAATGCTTCATTTTCATCTTTGCATTTTTTATATGATTCTTCAAGTAATCTACATTCCTCATTTAACTTATTAAACTTCTCACTATACTCTTTATCTTTCTTTTCTAAAATTTCATTAGCCTTCTTTAAAATCTCTACTTCATTAAAGTAATTTTCAAGTTCTTCCCTAAGAGTTAAGTTTTCTGATTTTAATACTTCTGCCATCCTAGATAACTCGTTATTACTTTCATATTCTTCCCTAACTTCATTTATTCTTTCCTTTAAAGTTGCATTTCTCTCTTCTAAAGATGAATTTTTCTTTATTAAGTTTTCTATCTCAATATCTGCCTTATATAGCTCGTCTGCTATATTAATAGCTACTAAAGTTGCACCTGCAGTTGAACTAAGCTTTCTATTTTTAGTCATAATATCCTTTACTTTTTCATCTACATACCTTGCAACCTCTAATAAATACTCCTCTGATTCTCTACCTCTTAAATTATAATCCATACCATTTATATTAATAGTTACTACACTCATAACACACCTCATTAACATAATATTATCCTAACTTAATTTTAACATAAAAATACTTCAGAATGTATATAAATTGCTATCTCTATAAAAGAAAAAGATGGGATTTATAAATAATTATCTTAAAAAATAAATATTTATAAGTCTCCATCTTTAAATTAACTATATTTCTTTTTTTCCTATAGCATACGCTACTCCAAAACCTGCTAAGCAACATAAAATCGATACTATTCCCATAAGTCCAATTGTAATTCCAGGGAATATAACAAATATTGATCCTACAACTAATCCAAAAATTATACAATAAGCAGTTTGTGGATACCTATCAAATAACTTTTCAATTATTTTAGTCATTGATAAAAATCCTAATATTACTCCAACTCCTACTATACCCATGTTGAAAATATCAAAATTTTTAACAATTTCTATAATTGGCTCATATAAACCAATAAGTAATAACATAAAAGAACCACTAATACCTGGAAGTATCATAGTTGCAGCAGCTATAAATCCTGCAACAAAGAATCCTAAAGTATTAGGTTTAAAAATAGTACTTAAAAATGCCGCATCTGGATTTACTTTTTCTAAAACTCCAAGACCTGCAACTATAAGGAATCCAATTACAAGGCCAATCCAATTTCCAGTACTTACTTTCTTTTCTGTAGCTTTTTTAAATAGTAAAGGACCTGTACCTAATATAAGCCCTATAAAAAAGAAATTAGTTTGCTCATTAAAATTCTTTAATAAGTAATCTATTAAATTAGTAAATAACAGAATACCTACTACTGCACCAATTCCTAAAGTTCCAAGAAACATTATATTCTTCTTTATGTCTTTAAAAAATCCATTAACTGAAGAAATAATCTTATCGTATATCCCCATAACTACAGCCATGGTTCCACCACTTACCCCAGGAATAACATTAGAAACCCCAATTACTACTCCCTTAAGTATATTAATTATATAATTCATCCCTATCTCCTTAAAAATTAAAAATAATCTATTACTGCTATACACAACATAAGACTAATGAAAAATGTAGAATGAAAGAATGAAAAATTACTTGCTTCATTTTTTCATTCTTTCATTCCTTAATTCTTCATTATCTAAGAGTTGCTCCTAGTTTGTGTTCAAGACTTCTTAAAATCTTATCGTGAACTTTATTTACATCATTATCTGTAAGAGTTTTCTTTTCATCTCTATATGCTATTGCATAAGCAATACTCTTCTTACCTTCTGGTATTTGAGCGCCCTTATAAATATCAAATAATTGAACTTTCTCAACTAAAGCGCTACCTGCTCTTTTAATAGTTTCTTCTATTTCTTGAACTAATACTTCATCATCAACAAGTAATGCAATATCTCTAGTTACTGCTGGGAACTTAGGTAATGCCTTATACTTCTTATTAGTCTTAGAATATTCAAATAAAATATCTAAGTTAAGTTCTGCTAAATAACATCCTGTTTCTACACCATAGTTTTCTGAAACATCAGGGTGTACTTCTCCTAAAACTCCAGCCTTTTTATTACCTATCATAATAGCTGCAGTTTTTCCCGGATGGTATGATGGATTATCGCTTTCACGAGCAAACATAACTCTACTTAAACCTAAAACTTCTAGAGCATTTTCTACTACTCCCTTTAAATCTAGGTAATCACAATTACCATACATACCTATAGTTAAGATATTATTCTCAGTAGGAATAGCTGTTTCATCTTCTTTAGGAATATATACCTTTCCTATTTCAAATAATCTAGCATACTCGTTGTTTCTTGAGTAGTTTCTTCCTAAACATTCCATCATTGAATGAATAGTAGTAGTTCTCATAACTGAATAATCTTCACCTAAAGGATTTTTAATCTTAATTACATTTCTTAATTCACTATCTTCAGGAACATTGATTTTATCAAATACCTTTGGTGATACAAATGAATAACTTATTGATTGATTTAATCCACTAGATACCATAGTGCTAACCATTAAATCTCTTAAAACTTCATTTTTATACTTAGGCTCTCTACCTGTAGAAGCACTATATATTGTTGTTGGTATTTTATCATATCCATAAATTCTTGCAACTTCTTCAGCTATATCTTCCTTAATTGCGATATCTACTCTGAAAGTAGGTATTTTAATATCTAAATTATCGCCATTAATTTCAGTTTTTAACTCTAGAGAATCAAGATATTTTTTCATATCTTCTTTAGATATATCGGTTCCTAAGAATTTATTAATCCACTTAGAATCTACAGTTATATTTCCTTCTTCTTTTTTAGAATTATATATATCTACAGTTCCTTCCATAACTTCACCGCAGCCAAGCTCACATACTAAAGCGCAAGCTCTATTTATAGCTAATTCTGCAAGATTTGGATCTATATCTTTTTCAAATCTTGATGAACTTTCACTTCTTAAGTTAAGCTTCTTAGAATTCACTCTAATATTAGTTCCATCAAAATTTGCAGCTTCAAATATAACTGCTGTAGTATCATCTTGAATTTCTGAGTTTAATCCTCCCATAATTCCAGCTAAGCCTATAGATGTTTCATTATCTTTTATACATAAGAAGTTTGAATCTAAAGTTCTTTCTATACCATCTAAAGTAACGAATTTCTCTTCATCCTTAGCTCTATCTACTACTATTTTACCACTCTTTATTTCTCTTGCATCAAAGGCATGCATTGGTTCACCTATTTCAAGCATTACAAAGTTAGTTATATCAACTATATTATTAATAGGTCTAACCCCTGCTTCTAATAGTCTTTCTTGCATCCAGCTTGGTGAAGGCATAACTTTAACATTTTTAACTCCTCTTGCCATATATCTTCTACATAAAGAGTCCTTAATTTCAACTTTTAATATATCATTAATATTTTCATTGCACTTTACTTCATAATTAAAGTTTGGCATTCTATAAGTAGTTCCAAGTGTTGCTGCTGTTTCTCTAGCCATACCTACCATACTTAAGCAATCAGGTCTATTAGATGTAATATCAAAGTCTAAAATTGATTTATTTAAATTTAAATATTCCTTTATATCCATTCCTAAAGGTGCATCTGTAGGAAGTATCATTAATCCATGAACTGGTTCATCACCAGCAATTCCAAGTTCTTCTTCAGAACAGAACATACCGTTAGAAACTACTCCTCTAAGTTTACCTTTCTTTATTTCACTTCCATCAGCTAATATTGATTTATGAAGAGCTACAGGTACTACATCTTGTTCTTTCATATTAGTTGCTGCAGTTACTATTTGAATATTTTCTTCTGCTCCAATATTCACTTGACAAACCTTAAGTTTATCAGCATCAGGATGAGCTGTTATTTCAACTATCTTTCCTGTTACTACATTCTTAATTACATCACCTTGAGTAATAACTTCTTCTAATGCAGAACCAGATAAAGTTAATCTATCTCCAAGGTCTTTTGCATCTATATTTATATCAACATAATCTTTTAGCCAATTAAATGGTACTTTCATATCTTTTTCCTCCTCTTAATTAAAATTGATTTAGGAATCTCATATCACTTTCGTATAATAATCTGATATCATCTATTCCATATTTAAGCATAACCATTCTGTCTACACCGAAACCAAAGGCAAATCCACTATATACTTCTGGATCAATGCCACAATTTCTTAAAACTTGAGGATGAACCATACCACAACCTAAAAGTTCGATCCAACCGCTTCCCTTACATACTTTACATCCTTTACCTTCACAAACGAAACAAGTAGCATCCATTTCAGCTGAAGGTTCAGTAAATGGGAAATGATGTGGTCTAAACTTAGTTTTAACCTTGTCTCCAAACATTTTCTTTGCAAATAATTCTAAAGTTCCCTTAAGATCTGCAAAAGTAACTCCTTTATCTATAACTAATCCTTCCATTTGATAGAATATAGGCGAGTGAGTTGCATCTACTGCATCTGATCTATAAACCTTTCCAGGTCCTATCATCTTTATAGGAGGAGCTTGATTTTCCATAACTCTAATTTGCACTGGAGAAGTTTGAGTTCTTAATACTAAGTTATCATTTATATAAAAAGTATCTTGCTCACTTCTTGCTGGATGGTTTTTAGGTATATTTAAGGCTTCAAAGTTATAATAGTCTAATTCTACTTCTGGTCCCTCTTCAATAGTGAATCCCATAGAGATAAATATATCCTTCATACTTTCTAAAGTTAAATCTAAAGGATGTCTCTTACCTACTATATTCTTCTTACCTGGCATAGAGATATCTATAACTTCTGAAGCTAGTTTTTCATTTTTTTCTTTTTCCTTAATTGATACAGCAATTTCTTCTATTCTTGCTTCTACTTCGCTTTTAACTTCATTAACAAGCTTACCTACTATAGGTCTTTCTTCTTTAGATAGACCTCCCATACTTCTTAGGATAGTAGTTAATTCACCTTTTTTTCCTAAATACTTTACTCTAATTTCTTCTAACTTTGCACTATTATTAGCATTTGTTAATTCATTAAATGCATTTTCTTTAATAGAATTTAGCTTTTCTTGCATATTTCTTCCTCCTTTTTAATAATACAAATTCATGGTGCTGTTTGTGCGACAGCTCCATTTTTTCTGATACATATTTTATTCCATAGGTTAAATCTTTAACTTTATAAAAAATATAAGTTATCTATAAATGATTTAATAATACAATTTCCTATAAAATAAAAAAACTCCGTCCCCCTACAAAGGGACGAAGTACCGCGTTACCACCCTAATTGATTATATCACATAATCCAATCTTAATTTAAATAACGGTAATACCGCTAGAAACTACTATAATTTCACTTCTAGGACTCCTGAGGGAACTTCAATATAAATTTCTATAAAATAGCTTTCAGTCTATGGCTATTTCTCCCTGAAAAGTCCTTTATATCTACTTTCTCATTCACAGTCTTTAGTTATTCAATTTACAATTAATTATACAAATAAACTTAATTAATTTCAATATATAAGTTGTAATAAAGTTTACTTTTAATTAAATTATACATAATATTAATT
>NZ_JAWGSV010000056.1:0-15023 GCF_032552055.1 Clostridium sp.
CTCAAGTAGCGATGGATGAAGGATTAAGATTCGCTATTAGAGAAGGTGGAAGAACTGTAGGTTCAGGAGTTGTTACTAGCATAATCGAATAGTAACAAAGATTAATAAATACTTCGTAGGGCTGGGTTTCATTACCTAGTCCTATGAAGGTCATATATATTGACATAATACATGTTTTATGGTAATGTGTTTAGGTAATTAACGAAAAATAAATTAACATAAAGTATAAGGTTTTATATTATTTACGGTAAACTGGAGGTGCAGACTGTGAGAGTAAAGATAACTTTAGCATGCACAGAGTGTAAGCAAAGAAATTACAATTCAATGAAAAATAAGAAGAACAACCCAGACAGATTAGAAATGCATAAGTATTGCAAATTCTGTAAGAAACATACACTTCATAAAGAAACTAAGTAGTTAGCTGTATAGTGATGACATATACTCACAATAATTAAGGATGTGAAGTAATGGCTGTTAAAGGAAATGTAAAAGTAGCGAAAAGTCCATCTGAAAAAGGTGGTATATTAAAGTTTTTTAGAGAGGTTAAGGCAGAAGTTAAAAGAATAACTTGGCCATCTAAAAATGAAACTAAAAAAGCGTTAATTGCAGTTGGCGTAGTTGTACTAATATATATAGTATTAGTAGGTGGGTTTGACTATATTTTTCAAAACCTCTTTAAATTAATATTAAATCTAAAATAAGGAGGTTTAGGCAGTGATTGCCTATAAGAAAATATGAGCGAAAAAGCAAGATGGTATGTAGTACACACATACTCAGGCTACGAAAACAAAGTTAAAGCAAATCTTGAAAAAACCATTGAAAATAGAAATCTTCAAAGCTTGCTTCAGGATATACAAGTTCCTATGGAGGAAGTTGTAGAAGAGAAAGATGGGAAACAAAAGATTTCTCTAAAGAAAAAGTTTCCTGGATATGTGTTAGTAAAAATGCTAATGACTGATGAGTCATGGTATGTGGTTAGAAACACAAGGGGTGTAACAGGATTTGTTGGCCCAGCTTCTAAACCAGTTCCCCTAACTGATGAAGAAGTCGAATCTATGGGAGTTCAAGAAGCACCTGTAGAGATAGATTTAGAGGTTGGGGAAAGTGTAAGTGTTATCTCTGGACCACTAAAAGGATTTGTGGCTATAATCCAAGAGATAAACTTAGAAAAGCGTAAGCTTAAAGGTTCAATAGATATGTTCGGCAGAGAAACTCTTGCTGAATTAGAATTTACACAAGTTGAAAAATTAGTTTAATATAAGCTAATGTTTTAATAAAGTGGGAGGACTTAAAGTCCGTATTACCACAGTATAGGAGGAATAATAACATGGCTAAGAAAGTAACAGGAATGATTAAACTTCAACTTCCTGCAGGTAAGGCGACACCAGCACCACCAGTAGGACCAGCATTAGGTCAACACGGTGTTAACATTATGGGATTCTGTAAGGAGTTTAATGCAAAGACTGCTAATCAAGCTGGATTAATAATCCCAGTTGTAATAACAGTTTACCAAGATAGATCTTTTAGTTTCATACTAAAAACTCCACCAGCAGCAGTTCTTATTAAAAAGGAATTAGGAATCGAAAGTGGTTCAGGAGTTCCAAACAGAACTAAAATTGGTAAGTTAACAAAAGATCAAGTAAGAAAAATTGCTGAGTTAAAGATGCCAGACTTAAATGCGGCTACTATCGAAACTGCTATGAGCATGATCGAAGGTACTGCAAGAAGTATGGGAGTAACTGTTGAAGAGTAATTCGTAAAAAAGTGGGAGGTAAAAACCGCTAATACCACAAAGGAGGCAAATCATGGGAAAGAATTATATTGAAAGTGCAAAATTAATAGATAAGAGTGCATTATACACTCCATTTGAAGCTTTAGATTTAGCTGTTAAAACTGCTAAGGCTAAGTTTGATGAAACTATAGAACTACATGTTAGATTAGGGGTTGACCCAAGACATGCAGATCAACAAGTAAGAGGAGCTGTTGTTCTTCCACACGGAACAGGTAGAACTGTAAGAGTTTTAGTGTTTGCTAAGGGAGAAAAAGCTAAGGAAGCTCAAGAAGCTGGAGCAGATTTCGTTGGAGCTGAAGAATTAGTTCAAAAGATTCAAAGCGAAAACTGGTTCGACTACGATGTAGTTGTAGCTACACCAGATATGATGGGTGTTGTTGGTAGAATCGGTAGAGTTTTAGGACCTAAGGGATTAATGCCAAACCCAAAATCAGGTACAGTAACATTTGATGTTGCTAAAGCAATAGCTGATATTAAAGCTGGTAAGGTTGAATATAGAGTTGATAAGACTGCTATCGTTCACTGCCCAATCGGAAAGAAGTCATTTGGAGTAGAAAAGCTTCAAGCTAACTTCAACACTTTAATGGATGCATTAATCAAAGCTAAACCAGCTGCTGCTAAGGGACAATACATTAAATCAGTATCAGTTTCAAGCACAATGGGACCAGGAGCTAAAGTTAACCCAACAAAAGTTTTAGATTAGTATTGACAAATAAAAGATTATGTAATAAAATCTTTTATGTTGTTAAAAAGAATACTGATTCCAAAGACAGTAGGTGCCGAAAGGTTTAAATAATTGCCTACCGAGGAACACCAAGGTAAGTAATTATTTGTGGTCTTCCTATGTCTTATGGGAAGGCCTTTCTTAATATAAATTTGCAGTTAAAAACTGTGAGGAGGTGGACACACAGTAATGAACAAGAATAGACAATTAAAAGAAGCTAAAGTAGCTGAAATTAAAGAAAAGTTAGAAAAAGCTCAAGGCGTTGTTCTAGCTAACTATCAAGGTTTAACAGTTGAAGAAGATACAACTTTAAGAAAGAACCTAAGAGAAGCAGGCGTTGAATACAAAGTTTACAAAAACAACTTAGTAGTTTTAGCTGCTAATGAATTAGGAATTCAAGGCTTAGATGCTTACTTAGAAGGACCAGTTTCTATAGCATTCGGTTACGAAGATGCTACTGCTCCTGCAAGAGTGTTACACACATTTGCTAAGGATCACAAGAAACTAGAATTAAAAGCTGGTATGGTAGATGGTGTAGTTTATGATAAAGCTCAAGTTGAAAAGCTTGCTACAATACCATCAAAAGAAGTTCTTATCGCAAAACTTCTTGGAAGCTTCAAGGCTCCATTATCAAACCTAGCATACTTATTAAATGCGATTAAAGAGAAAAAAGAATCAGAATCAGCTGAATAATAACTGATAAAAATTTTGGAGGTGCAATTAAAATGACAAGAGAAGATATAATTCAAGCAATAAAAGAAATGACTGTTTTAGAATTAAACGAGCTAGTTACAGCTTGTGAAGAAGAATTTGGTGTTAGCGCTGCTGCTCCAGTAGCTGTTGCAGGAGCTGTTGCAGGTGGTGCTGCAGCTGCAGAAGAAAAGACTGAATTTGACGTAGTATTAGCTAACGCTGGTGGCCAAAAGATCAAGGTTATCAAAGTAGTTAGAGAATTAACTGGATTAGGATTAAAGGAAGCTAAGGAAATAGTTGACGGAGCTCCTAAGACAATTAAAGAAGGCGTTTCAAAAGAAGAAGCTGAAGACATGAAAGCTAAATTAGCTGAAGTTGGAGCTGAAGTAGAAGTTAAGTAATTAACTTTAAAATAAAAAGGTGCTGTAATGGCACCTTTTTGATTGTCTAAATGAAACTATATAAAATATGAGGTGCTGGAATACTTTATATAGTTTTATAAATTGCTAAAATGATAAAAATAATAAATTAACATAATTTATACAAGAAAAATAATTGACATTGAATCTGTAATATGATAGTATCATTAAATGTACTATTCATTATGGGTAGGTATATATTCATATGAAAAATTTGTATAAGCGCGTAAAACGTGGTTATACTAATAAGTGATGTTGTCCGAAAGTAAAAGTCCTTAGGGAAGCTATGCTTTTGGTTATTTTAGTTTTATACAAGGGGTGAAAATTCATGGTACATCCTGTCCAAGTCGGAAAAAGAACTAGAATGAGTTTTGGTAAAGTTAAAGATGTAACAGAAATGCCAAATCTTATTGAGGTACAGTTGGATTCATATCAATGGTTTTTAAGGGAAGGTCTTCACGAAGTATTTGATGACGTTAATCCTATTACGAATTTTACAGGCAATCTTGTTTTAGAATTTGTAGATTATAAACTAGATATGGATAATATTAAGTATTCAGTGGAAGAGTGTAAGGAAAGAGATTCTACTTATGCTGCACCACTAAAAGTTTCAGTTAGATTACAAAACAATGAAACTGGAGAAATTAAAGAACAAGAAGTGTTTATGGGTGACTTCCCATTAATGACAGATCAAGGAACTTTCATCATTAATGGTGCAGAAAGAGTTATTGTAAGTCAGCTTGTTAGGTCACCAGGAGTATACTACAATTTTAATGTTGATAAAACAGGTAAAAAGTTATACTCATCAACAGTAATTCCAAACAGGGGAGCATGGTTAGAATATGAAACTGATTCTAACGATATTATTTATGTAAGAATAGATAAAACTAGAAAGCTTCCTATATCTATATTAGCTAGAGCTATGGGCTTTGGAAGTGATGCAGAGCTTTTAGAGTATTTTGGAGAAGATGAAAGATTCAAAGCTACTATAGAAAAGGATAATACTAAGACTAAAGAAGAAGCATTATTGGAAATATACAAGAGACTAAGACCAGGTGAACCACCAACAGTGGATAGCGCTGTATCTCTTATAGATTCCCTATTTTTTGATGCGAAAAGATATGATTTATCAAGAGTTGGTAGATATAAGTTTAATAAGAAATTAGCATTAAATTTAAGATTAGTCAACCAAATTGCAGCTACAGACATAATTAATCCTGAAACTGGAGAAATTATAGTAGAGCAAGGTAAGAAAATTAGCAGAATTACTGCTGAAGAAATTCAAAACTTAGGTATCAATTCAGTTGATATACTAGTAGAAGATAAAGTAGTTAGAGTAATTGGTAACCACTTTGTTGATATAAATAAGTTCATATCATTTGATATTGAAGATTTAAATATCAAGGAATATGTTCATTATCCAACATTAAAAGAAATACTAGATAATTACGATGATGAAGAAACTATTAAAGAAGAAATTAAGAAAAATATAACTAGGCTTATACCTAAACATATAATAAAAGATGATATCTTTGCAACAATAAGCTATGAAATAGGTTTAGCTTATTCTATCGGTTATGTAGATGACATAGACCATCTAGGTAATAGAAGATTAAGATCAGTTGGAGAGTTATTACAAAATCAATTTAGAATTGGTTTATCAAGAATGGAAAGAGTAGTTAAGGAAAGAATGACTATTCAAGACCAAGAAGCTATAACTCCTCAAATGTTAATAAACATTAGACCAGTTGCAGCTGCTATTAAAGAATTCTTTGGTAGCTCTCAATTATCACAATTCATGGATCAAACAAATCCGCTTTCAGAATTAACTCATAAGAGAAGATTATCTGCTTTAGGACCAGGAGGTCTTTCAAGAGAAAGAGCTGGTTTCGAAGTTAGAGACGTTCACCATTCACATTATGGTAGAATGTGTCCAATCGAAACTCCAGAAGGACCAAACATAGGTCTTATTAACTCTTTAGCTACATATGCTAAGGTTAATGAATATGGATTTATTGAAACACCTTATAGAGTTGTTGATAAGGTAAATGGAGTAATAACAGATGAAATAAGATACTTCACAGCAGATGAAGAAGACCTATATCTTGTAGCGCAAGCTAAAGAACCTATTGGTGAAGATAGAAAGTTCGTTGATAGCAGAGTTACTGTTAGAAGCAAGCATGATATCTTAGTAGTTAATGCTGAAGAAGTTGATTTAATAGACGTTTCAGCTAGACAAATAGTATCTGTAGCAACAGCTATGATACCTTTCCTTGAAAATGATGATGCTTCAAGAGCACTGATGGGATCTAACATGCAACGTCAAGCAGTACCATTATTAAAGCCACAAGCTCCAGTAGTAGGTACAGGAATAGAGTTCAAAGCTGCTGTAGATTCAGGAGTTTTACCAAAGGCTAAAAATGCTGGTAAAGTAACATATGTAAGTGCTAGTGAAATCAGAGTTAAAAGAGATTCTGATGGAGGAACTGACGTATATAAACTTCTTAAATTTAAGAGAAGTAACCAAGGTACATGTATAAACCAAAGACCTTTAGTAGATAAGGGTGAAATAGTGTTTAAAAACCAAGTATTAGCTGATGGTCCATCAACTGATCTAGGTGAAATAGCATTAGGTAAGAACATAAGAATGGGCTTCATTACTTGGGAAGGTTATAACTACGAGGATGCTATGCTTATTTCTGAAGAATTAGTTAGAGAAGATGTCTTTACTTCTATTCATATAGAAGAATATGAGTGTGAAGCTAGAGATACTAAACTAGGACCTGAAGAAATAACTAGAGATATTCCTAATGTAAGTGAAGATGCATTAAAAGATATAGACGATAGAGGTATCATCAGAATAGGTGCTGAAGTTAGATCAGGAGATGTTCTTGTAGGTAAAGTAACACCTAAGGGAGAAACTGAATTAACAGCTGAAGAAAGACTATTAAGAGCTATCTTCGGTGAAAAGGCAAGAGAAGTAAGAGATACTTCATTAAGAGTTCCTCACGGGGAAGCAGGTATAATTGTAGATGTTAAAGTCTTCACTAGAGAGAACGGGGATGAATTAAATCCTGGAGTTAACGAGCTAGTAAGATGTTATATAGCTCAAAAGAGAAAGATCTCTGTTGGGGATAAGATGGCTGGACGTCACGGTAATAAAGGGGTTATATCAAGAGTTCTTCCAGAAGAAGATATGCCATTCCTACCAGACGGAAGACCACTACAAATCTGTTTAAATCCTCTAGGGGTTCCATCTCGTATGAACATCGGTCAGGTACTAGAAGTTCACTTAGGATGGGCAGCAAGTCAATTAGGATGGCATATAGCTACTCCTGTATTTGATGGTGCAACTGAAGAAGATATAGAAGAATGCTTAGAAAAAGCAGGATACAATGCAAATGGAAAAACTGTACTATATGATGGTAGAACAGGAGAAGCATTTGATAATGAAGTTACTGTTGGAATAATGTATATCTTAAAGCTAGCTCACTTAGTTGACGATAAGATTCACGCAAGATCAACAGGACCTTACTCATTAGTAACTCAACAGCCACTTGGTGGTAAGGCACAATTCGGTGGTCAAAGATTTGGAGAAATGGAAGTTTGGGCATTAGAAGCATATGGTGCAGCTCACACACTACAAGAAATATTAACTGTTAAGTCAGATGATGTTGTAGGTAGAGTTAAGACATATGAAGCTATAGTTAAGGGAGAAAATATCCCAGAACCAGGAGTTCCAGAATCATTTAAAGTACTTATAAAAGAACTTCAAGCTTTATGTTTAGATGTTAAAGTATTAAATGACGAAAACCAAGAAGTAAGACTTAAAGAATTTGCAGAAGAAGATATGGAAGATTTAGAAGTTAACATCGAAGGTACAGAGGATGTTGTTTCTGAAGAAGTAAATATAGATGATAGTTATACATTGTCAGAAGATGAAGTAGAAGTAGAGGAAGAAGTTGAATTCGAGAACTTTGCTTTAGATGGCTTCCACGAAGAAGACTTAGAACTTGATGACTTTGTAAATGATGAACACTAAATTTGAAGGGAGGATGTACCCTTGTTTGAATTGAATAATTTTGATGCTATACAAATAGGTTTAGCTTCACCAGATCAAATAAGAGAGTGGTCAAGAGGTGAAGTTAAGAAGCCTGAAACCATAAACTATAGAACTCTAAAACCAGAAAGAGATGGTCTATTCTGTGAAAGAATATTTGGACCTATCAAGGACTGGGAATGTCATTGTGGTAAATATAAGAGAGTAAGATATAAGGGCATAGTTTGTGATAGATGTGGAGTTGAAGTAACTAAGGCTAAGGTAAGAAGAGAAAGAATGGGGCATATTGAACTTGCTGCCCCAGTTTCTCACATATGGTACTTCAAAGGAATTCCATCAAGAATGGGATTACTTTTAGATATGTCACCAAGAGCTTTAGAAAAAATACTATACTTTGCTTCATATGTAGTAATTGACCCTAAAGAAACACCATTATTAAAGAAGCAACTTCTAAATGAAAAAGAATATAGAGAAGCTGTAGATAAATATGGTGATGAAAGCTTTGTAGCTGGAATGGGAGCAGAAGCTGTTCAACAATTACTTGGAGAGATTGATTTAGACTCTCAAACAAAAGAGCTTAAAGAAGAATTAAAAGTAAGCACTGGTCAAAAGAAAGTTAGAATTATAAGAAGATTAGAAGTAGTTGAGTCATTTAGAAAATCAGGTAACGATCCAAGATGGATGGTAATAAA
The DNA here is from genome assembly GCF_032552055.1 of Clostridium sp. Classification (GTDB taxonomy): domain Bacteria; phylum Bacillota; class Clostridia; order Clostridiales; family Clostridiaceae; genus Clostridium. The sequence goes on from NZ_JAWGSV010000056.1 coordinate 8,381, forward strand.
CGTTATTCCTGTAATTCCACCAGATATTAGACCTATGGTTCAATTAGATGGAGGAAGATTTGCAACTTCTGACTTAAATGATTTATATAGAAGAGTTATTAATAGAAATAACAGATTAAAGAAACTTTTAGACCTAGGAGCACCTGATATCATTGTAAGAAATGAAAAGAGAATGCTTCAAGAAGCGGTTGATGCACTTATTGATAATGGTAGAAGAGGAAGACCAGTTACTGGTCCTGGAAACAGACCACTTAAATCTTTATCAGATATGCTAAAAGGTAAGCAAGGAAGATTTAGACAAAACTTACTTGGTAAGAGAGTTGACTACTCTGGTAGATCAGTTATCGTTGTTGGACCAGAGCTTAAGATGTATCAATGTGGGCTTCCAAAGGAAATGGCTTTAGAATTATTTAAACCATTTGTAATGAAGAAGTTAGTTGAAGATGGAGTTGCTCATAACATAAAGAGTGCTAAGAGAATGGTTGAAAGGGTAAATAATCAAGTATGGGATGTACTTGAAGAAGTTATTACTGACCATCCAGTTCTATTAAACCGTGCACCTACCCTACATAGACTTGGAATTCAAGCATTCCAACCTGTTTTAGTAGAAGGTAGAGCTATTAAATTACATCCACTTGTATGTACTGCTTATAATGCTGACTTCGATGGAGACCAAATGGCGGTTCACGTACCATTATCAGTTGAAGCACAAGCAGAAGCAAGATTCTTAATGCTTGCAGCAGGAAATATAATGAAGCCATCTGATGGTAAACCAGTTTGTGTACCTACTCAAGATATGGTTCTAGGTTCATACTATTTAACAATGGATAAAGAAGGAGCCAAGGGAGAAGGTAAAGCATTCTACTCTAAAGATGAAGCTATAATGGCTTATGAAGTAGGAGAGATTGCTATACATGCTGCTATTAAAGTTAAGATGACTAAAGAGGTAAATGGAGAAGTTAAATCAGGTATAATTAATACTACAGTAGGTAAGCTAATATTTAACGAATCAATTCCTCAAGATTTAGGCTTTGTTAACAGAAATAACAAAGAAGAAGAATTTAATTTAGAAGTTGACTTCTTAATAACTAAGAAGACATTAGGAACTATAATTGATAAATGTTATGCAGTTCACGGACCAACTAATACATCTATAATGCTAGATAAGATCAAAGCATTAGGATATCACTACTCATCTATTGGAGCAGTAACTGTTGCAGCATCTGATATGATAGTACCAGAAGCTAAATATAGATTACTTAAAGAAGCGGATGATACAGTAGAGAAAATCGAAAAGATGTATAAGAGAGGTTTCATTTCTGAAGAAGAAAGATATGAAAGAGTTATAGAAAAATGGACTAAGACAACTGAAGATGTTGCGGATGCACTTATGGATAGCTTGGATAAATTCAATCCAATATTCATGATGGCTGACTCAGGGGCCAGAGGATCTAAGTCTCAAATTAAGCAATTAGCTGGTATGAGAGGACTTATGGCCAGCCCGACTGGTAAGATTATAGAATTACCAATCAGAGCATCATTTAGAGAAGGTCTTGAAGTTTTAGAATACTTCATATCTACACACGGAGCTAGAAAAGGTAATGCCGATACGGCTCTTAAAACAGCTGACTCAGGATACTTAACAAGAAGACTTGTTGACGTATCACAAGATGTTATCGTAAGAGAAGTAGATTGTGGTACTACAGAAGGTATCGTTGTTTCAGAAATAAAAGAAGGAAATGAAGCTATTGAAGGCTTAGCAGAAAGATTATATGGTAGATATACAGCAGAACCAATAGTTCATCCTGAAACTGGTGAAGTAATGGTAGAAGCTGATCAATATATGGAACTAGATGTTGCAGAAAAAGTTGCAGCAGCTGGAGTTAAAAAAGTTAAGATTAGATCTGTATTTACATGTAAATGTAAAGTAGGAGTATGTTCTAAGTGTTATGGTATGAACATGGCAACAGCTCAAAAGATCAATATAGGTGAAGCAGTAGGTATTATTGCAGCTCAATCAATCGGAGAACCGGGAACTCAGCTTACAATGAGAACCTTCCATACAGGGGGAGTAGTTGGAGCCGATATTACACAAGGTCTTCCAAGAGTTGAAGAGTTATTTGAAGCAAGAAAACCTAAAGGTTTAGCTATAGTAAGTGAAATTACAGGTTCTGTTAAGGTTGAAGAAACTAAGAAAAAGAGAACTGTAATTGTAATGGCTGAAGATGGAGAAGAACGTAGTTATGAAATTCCGTTTGGTTCAAGATTAAAGGTATCAGATGGTGACTTTATAGAAGCTGGGGATGAAGTAACAGAAGGTTCAGTAAATCCACATGATATAGCAGCTATAAAAGGTATTGATGGAGCAAGAAAATACTTATTATCAGAAGTTCAAAAAGTTTATAGATTACAAGGTGTTGATATCAATGATAAGCACTTAGAAGTAGTTGTTAGACAAATGACTAGAAAGGTAAAAGTATCAGACTCTGGAGATACTGATTTACTACCAGGTACAATGATTGATGTATTCGACTTTATTGAAGAAAATGAAAGAGTAAGAGAATTTGGTGGAGAAGAAGCGAAGGGAGAGCAAGCATTATTAGGTATTACTAAAGCAGCTCTTGCAACTGATAGTTTCTTATCAGCAGCATCCTTCCAGGAAACTACTAGAGTTCTTACAGAAGCAGCAATTAAAGGTAAGATAGATCCATTGGTAGGATTAAAAGAAAATGTTATTATTGGTAAGTTAATACCAGCAGGTACTGGAATGATGAAATACAGAAACGTAAAGCTAGATGTAGAGGAGCTTCCAGTAGAAAATGAAGTAGTAGAAACTATTGAATAATAGATAGCAATTTTATTGACATGTGTATGCTTAAATGATAAAATACCAATTGTGTGATTTTTAAGATACACGCTAATAGAATTGCCTACATGAAGTCATGGAGGCAAAGTCATGAACTGAGCCTCTATGAATCTTTATTGAGGGTTTCTACTTCATGAAAAAAATTTAATTAAGCTTTTATCTTAAATATTAGATATATAGATAAAAAATTTTCAGGAGGTGAAAAAATGCCAACTATTAGCCAATTAGTAAGAAAAGGCAGAAAAACTGTTATCAACAAGTCAACAGCACCAGCACTTAACGAGTGTCCACAAAGAAGAGGGGTTTGTACAGTTGTTAAAACAACTACTCCTAAGAAGCCTAACTCAGCTTTAAGAAAAATTGCGAGAGTAAGACTTACAAATGGATTCGAAGTAAGCGCATATATCGGTGGTGTAGGACACAACTTACAAGAGCATAGCGTTGTTCTTATAAGAGGTGGTAGAGTAAAAGACCTTCCTGGTGTTAGATACCATATCGTAAGAGGAGCACTTGACTGTGCTGGAGTAGCTAACAGAATGCAAGGAAGATCAAAGTACGGTGCTAAAAAGCCGAAGGCAAAAAAATAGTTTAGTAAATAAACTATAACAGTGCTTGTCTTCAGCATTTACATAGATTTATAAATTAAGTTTATATAGATGAAGAAGTGAGCACTTTACGGCAATGTTTAATTGCAGAGTACCAATGAACTTAAATTTATCATGTTAAGGAGGGAAGAAAAGTGCCAAGAAAAGGACATATCGCAAAAAGAGATGTATTACCAGATCCAATATATAACTCAAAGGTTGTTACTAAGTTAGTAAACAACGTTATGGAAGATGGTAAAAAAGGAGTAGCACAAAAAATATGCTACGAAGCGTTTGAAATAATGGCGCAAAAAACAGGCAAAGAAGCTTTAGAAGTATTTGAAGAAGCTATGAACAATGTAATGCCTTTATTAGAAGTTAAAGCTAGAAGAATAGGTGGTGCTAACTACCAAGTTCCTATCGAAGTAAGACCAGAAAGAAGACAGACTTTAGGACTTAGATGGATTTTAGCAGCAGCTAGAAAAAGAGGCGAAAAGGTAATGGCTCAAAGATTAGCTGGAGAGTTAATGGATGCAGCTAACAATACTGGAGCAGCTGTTAAGAAGAGAGAAGATACTCATAAGATGGCTGAAGCAAACAAGGCATTTGCTCATTACAGATACTAATATACAAACTGTTTTGGTGTAAAACCAAAACAGTTTTGTCGAATTTAAAATTACTCGTTGAGAGGAGGACTATAGATGGCAAGAAATTATCCGTTAGATAAATTCCGTAACTTTGGGATAATGGCTCATATAGATGCTGGTAAGACAACAACTACTGAGCGTATATTATTTTATGCAGGTAAAACTCATAAAATAGGTGAAACACACGAAGGTGCTTCACAAATGGACTGGATGGAACAAGAGAAAGAAAGAGGTATAACAATTACTTCTGCTGCTACTATGTGTTCATGGAAAGGCCACGAATTAAATATAATAGATACTCCGGGTCACGTAGACTTCACAGTTGAAGTTGAAAGATCATTAAGAGTACTTGATGGAGCTGTTACAGTTCTAGATGCAAAGAGTGGGGTTGAACCACAAACTGAAACTGTTTGGAGACAGGCAGACAAATACGGTGTACCAAGAATGATATATGTTAACAAGATGGATGCTACTGGAGCAGACTTCTTCAGATGTATCAACACTGTAAGAGATAGATTAAAAGCTAACGCTGTTCCAATACAAATTCCAATTGGATCAGAAGATCAATTCAAGGGAATGATAGACTTAATGACTAACAAGGCTATTGTGTTCTATGATGACCTAGGAAAAGATGTTAGAGAAGAAGAAATTCCAGCTGAGTTAGTAGATCAAGCTGAAGAGTATAGAATGGCTCTTATAGAAGCTATAGCTGAATCAGATGAAGAGTTAATGGAAAAATACCTAGAAGGTGAAGAATTAACTCTAGAAGAAATGATGGTTGCTTTAAGAAAAGCTACTATAGCTAATGAAATAGTTCCATGTATTTGTGGATCATCTTACAAAAACAAAGGTGTTCAACAAATGATTGATGGAGTTGTTGCATTCTTACCATCACCATTAGATATTCCAGCAATTAAAGGTACTACTTTAGAAGGTGAAGAAGATTCAAGAGAAGCTTCAGATGAAGCTCCAATGTCAGCTTTAGCATTTAAGATAGCTACTGACCCATTCGTAGGAAAACTTGCCTTTACAAGAGTTTATTCAGGTATTATGCAAAGTGGTACTTATGTATTAAACTCAACTAAGGGAAAGAAAGAAAGAATCGGAAGACTTGTTAAGATGCATGCCAACCATAGAGAAGAGGTTGAATCATTAGAAGCAGGTGAATTAGGAGCAATAATTGGATTAAAGAACACTACTACAGGGGATACTCTTTGTGCAGAAAGTAATCCGATAATATTAGAATCAATGGAATTCCCAGAACCAGTTATATCTGTAGCTATAGAGCCAAAGACAAAAGCTGGTCAAGAAAAGATGGGATTAGCATTAGCTAAGTTAGCTGAAGAAGATCCAACTTTCAGAACTCATACTGATCAAGAAACTGGTCAAACAATTATTGCAGGTATGGGAGAACTTCACTTAGAAATCATAGTTGATAGATTAACTAGAGAATTCAAAGTTGAGTGTAACGTTGGTGCTCCTCAAGTTGCTTACAAAGAAACAATCAGAAAAGCTGTTAAAGCTGAAGCTAAATATGCTAAGCAATCAGGTGGTAAAGGACAATACGGTCATGCTGTTATTGAAATGGAACCAACTGAAGGAGAATACGTATTTGAAAATGCTATCGTTGGAGGAGCTGTTCCAAGAGAATACATTCCAGCTATAGACAATGGTATTCAAGAAGCAGCTAAGAACGGGGTTATAGCAGGATATGAAACTATTAACTTCAAAGTTAAGTTAGTTCATGGATCATACCACGAAGTTGACTCATCTGAAATGGCCTTCAAGATAGCAGGATCTATGGCATTTAAGAATGCTATGGCTAAAGCAGATCCAGTATTACTTGAGCCAGTAGAAAAGGTTGAAGTTACAGTTCCAGAAGAATACATGGGAGATGTAATGGGTGACCTTAACTCAAGAAGAGGAAGAATCGAAGGTATGGAAGCTGTAAATGGAGCTCAAATAATTAGAGCATTCGTTCCACTTTCAGAAATGTTTGGATATGCAACTACTTTAAGATCAAGAACTCAAGGTAGAGGAACTTACTCAATGGTATTCGATCACTTCGAAGAAGTTCCAAAGAGCATTCAAGAAAAGATTAAGAGTGAAAGAGGCTAATTAATTTTAGTTTTAGTTATAAATTTAAGTAATGTTACTAATAATTATATTATTAGTAACATTACAAAGAAAATTTAGTATGTAAATACTAAATGAAAATCAATATAAGTATAGAAAAAAAGAACTGAATTAGATATAATAACTAAGAAGGTTCATATAATTTAATTTCCATAAAGGAGGATTTTACAATGGCAAAGCAAAAATTCGAAAGAAGTAAACCACACGTAAACATTGGAACAATTGGTCACGTTGACCACGGTAAGACAACATTAACAGCTGCTATAACAACAGTTTTAGCAAACAGAGGTTATGCAGAAGCATTCAACTATGCTGATATAGATAAGGCTCCTGAAGAAAAAGAAAGAGGAATCACAATCAATACATCACACGTTGAATACGAAACTGAAAACAGACACTACGCTCACGTT
>NZ_JAWGSV010000057.1:0-14921 GCF_032552055.1 Clostridium sp.
ATATTAGAAATCATATAATGCAATAGAATAAATCTTAAGGAGAATTTAATGGAGATTTCATATATAAAAAATGAAATTCAAGATAAGTATCTTTTAGAAATAGAAAGTATAGAAAAAGTTAAAAATAGTTATAAGATTTCAACTAAGGGTGAGGAGTATGGTATTAAAGTTATTAAATATCAAAAACCTCATTTTTATTTTATTTTTTCTGCAATAAATCACTTAATAAATAGGGGTTTCAATAAGATTCCAGAGATAATAAAGACAAAAGATAATGAAGGGTATATTAGGATTGGTAATAATTATGCTTATTTAAATAAATGGATAGAGGCAAGAAATAGTAACTATAATGACATAGATGATTTAAGGCTTGTATCTAGAACCTTAGCAGAACTACATAATTGTAGTGAAGGATTTACTTTAGATGAAAATATGAATCCTAGAATAGCTTGGTTTTCTTGGATTAAAGTCTTTGAAACTAGGTGTGAAGAAATATTAGATTTTAGGAAAAGGATATATCAAAAGGCATATAAATCAGATTTTGATAAAATATATTTAGCAGAGATAGATAAAGAGATAAATAGAGGGAGAAAAGCTATAGAAAGCTTATTATCTAATAATTATTTTGGAGTTATGGAAAAGAAGGTCTTTAAAAGAGGTTTTTGTCATCATGATTTTGCCTATCATAATGTTCTAATAAATAGCAAAGGAGAGGCAAATATTATAGATTTTGATTATTGTATTTTAGACTCTAATATACATGATGTAGCATCATTATTAATTAGGACTATGAAGGATGGAAAGTGGAATAGAAAGAGAGCAGAGTATATTATAGATAATTATTCAGAATGTCACTATTTAAATAAAGAGGAATTTAGACTGATGAAGGGATTCATTATGTTTCCACAGGGGTTTTGGCAAATTGGGCTTCAATATTACTGGGAGCAACAACCTTGGGGTGAAGAATTTCTTATGAATAGACTCAATAAGTATCTAAGAGATAGGGAAGAAAGAGAAGATTTCTTGGAAGACTTTTTTAATGAGAGGTGAAGTTATGGATAATGCTAGGTTAGTATCCTTCTTAGAGAAGAGAGGGATATATGTTTTAAATGAAAAATTTATAGCGCCTAAGGAGGATGATAATATTCTAAATCAAATTGATAATATTATCTCATTTCAGAAATGTATTGGAAAGTATAAGGAGAATTTATACCCTAGAATAGGATCGGTAATAGGTAAAGAGATAAATAGCTTTAATTCACAGTTAAGATTAATATCTAGTTATTATAAGAAAGTGGAAAAAAGAGAAGAGCTTAATACTATTGATTTCTATTTTATAAGAAGGGCAGAAGCTTTAATAGATAAGGGAAGAAAAACTTTAGATCATTTATATGCCTGTAATTATAAAAAGCTTATAGAGGATAGTATGAAGAATTATGAGGTGTGCTTATCTAGGGTAGATGAAAAAAATTTATATGTAAGTGAAGATGGGAAGATAATAGTTAAAACCATAAGATATTTATCATATAACCTAAAGGAACATGATATTTACTCTTATATAAAAAAAATAAAAAGAAGAGAAAAAGATATTAATTGTGAGGATATTATTAATTATTATGTTGAAAAACTAGAATTAGATAAAGATAATAAGGAGTACTTGAGAGCACTATCTTCTTACCCTTGTGAGGAACTTAGGATATTAGAAAAGTATATTTTAGGTAAATTAAATGAGAGAGATGATAAGATTATTAACAGTCTTGAGAAGGCGAGAAAGTATGATAGTAATGGTCTAACGATGTAGGAGGGTTACAATTTGAGTAAGTATAAATATATAGATAGAGATATATTATGCAAATATGATTTTAGTGAGGAATTCTTAAAGACATTAGATTTTGAAATAGAAGATATAATACCATTAAGAAAGGTTTTTATTTTGTTAACTAATAAAGGTAAAAAAATATTAAAACTAATAGATACGTCTTCAAATAGGATTAATTTCATTAATACTGCCCTAGAATACTTATCTTTAGGATATGAGGATATATTAAGTTACTATAAAAATGATAAAGGAGATATTGTATTTGAATCACTAGATAATAGGTATGTAGTTTTAAATATGATAGAAGGAAGGGAAGCAGCATTTAGCAATCCAGTTGAAATAGAGCTTTGTACAAAAGCCTTAGCTAATATGCATAACGCTTCTAGGGGGATATTTAATAGGTTGACTTCTGATATAGTTCAAGGGAATGTAGGTGACTATCTACCTAATTATTTTAATAATGCTAAGGAGGACTTAATTAGTATTAAGGACTATATAATGAGGTTTAGATATAAGAATGAATTTGATAATATATTTTTAGATAATGTAGATAAATTTATTGAAGAAATAAAAAGAGCTATAGAGCTACTGGCTATGTGTAATTATAATAGCCTTCTTGAAGATTTTAATAAAAGGGTATTATGTCATAACGATTTAGCTCATCATAATTTTATTATTGATGGAGTTGGGGTAAGAATAATCGATTTTGACTATTGCAAAATAGACACTAGATCTGTTGATATAGCTAACTTTGCATTAAAGGTTATAAAAAATAGTTATTATGATGTAGACACCTTTAAATTAATAATTAATTCCTATAATGAAGTTCAGAAATTAAATAAGGATGAAATAAAATTAATTTACTCTATTTTAAGTTATCCTAGAGATTTCATAACTATATCAAGGGATTATTATTATAAACAAAAGAATTGGGATTATGAAGTATTTTTAAGTAGGTTAAATGATAAAATAAATAATGAAGAATATAGAAGAAGATTTATAGAAGAATTTATAATAGACATGAATGAATATTTTTATTAAATTGTGTAGGACTATGTAACATATTATGCTAAGTCTCCGTCGCAAGCTCCAAGTCGACCTACGCATAATATGTTACAAAGTCCAAGACAAATACAATTTTATTGAGGTAGGCCGACTAAAGGAAGAAATTCAGGCGAGCTGAATTTCAAGAATTAAGGAGTTTTTCATGGAAAAACTTAAAACTAAATTAGTGCGAAGCGCTCTTTATTTAAAACTCCGGAAGGAGTTTTTTTATTAATTTTTCATTTTTTTGCTTTGCAAAAAGAGCATTCTCTGAAATTGTTGGAGTTAATATCATGTATTTTATAAATACTATTTTGATATTAACTCCAGAAAAGGGATGCTCTTATTATTTAATAATTTCATTATAAGATTTTAAAGTAGAGAAGGCTGTATTATTCCATGAATAATGGGCGCTTTGAATAAGGCCTTTAACAATCATACTTTTTCTAAGTTCATTATCAATTAGAACTGTTTCTATGGATTTAGATAACTCTTCTATATCGTATGGATTTATTAATAGGGCAGAATCATTGCATATCTCAGGAAGAGAAGTGATGTTAGAGGCTATAACTGGTGTACCACAAGCCATTGCTTCTAAAGGTGGCAAACCAAAGCCTTCATAAAATGATGGATATGCTAATAGTTTAGCAGCATTATAAAAAATAGGTAATTTCTCTAAAGGAATAAAGTCTGTAAAAATAACATCATCTTCTATGTGTAATTCAACAGCTCTTTTTTTATAGGCTTCATAAGATATTCCCTTCTTACCTGTAATAACTAACTTAAGGCTTTTTTTTAAGTTGTTTAATAAAAGAGAAAAGGCTTCGATTAAGCCTAAAATATTTTTTCTTGGACTAAATCCACCAACGTAAAGTATAAAATCATCCTTAATTTTATAGTCTTCTTCTATTATTTTTTTGCACTGATACTTATTTAGTGGCTTATATATATCCTCTGCAGCAAGATGAGTAACGAAAATCTTATCTTTTGGGAAGTTAAATTCTTTGGCTATATCTTGCTTTGAAAACTCAGATACTGTTAATATTCCATCTGAATTATTAATGATGTCAGGAAGTTCATTGTTAAAGATGTTTAAATATCTATCACTAACAGTTTCTGGCATTCTCAGTGGGATTATATCATGCAAAGTAATAGCTTTGTGACAATTTATATTAGTATTTAGACCAACCCCGTTTTGTGGGACATGGTAAATATCTATATTTTTATCATTTAAAATATTAGGAACTTTCACCTCATCCCAAAAATTTATTTCAGCTGTGGCCTCAACTAATTCAACACTAAAATTATCACTTAAATCTAGAGCTGAATTTTCAGGTAAAAAAACTAGGTAGTCATTATTCTTATCTACTTTGCTTATACTATTAATAAGTTGGTAAGTATAAGTGCCGATACCAGTTCCTCTATACCATTTGGCAGCCCTGCCATCTATGCTTATCTTCATGATTTAATCCTTTCTCATTGTTTTTAATTTATTATATTAAAGATAGGAATAAAATGTTAATAAAAGAATAAATATAGTCATATAAATATAAAGGGGGTGATGGTTATGATGAGAGAATTTGAAATAGAAAGACAATTTGATATTAAAATTGAAACTCTAAAAGCCAATAAAGGAGTTTATCATTTAAAGACGAACAAGGGAGAAAAATGTTTAAAAAAGATTAATTATGGACCTCAAAAGCTATTATTTGTTTATGGAGCAAAAGAGCACTTAATTAACAATGGATTTAATGCTGTTGATAAGTACTTTTTAAATATAGAGGGGGAACCATATGCCCTAGTTAATGAGGATCTCTATACACTATCTGAATGGATAGAAGGTAGAGAGTGTGATTTTCATAACATAGATGAGGTGAAAATAGCAGCAAGGACTTTAGCAATGTTACATGAAGCGTCTAAGGGATACGATCCTCCTGAAAATTCTAAATTGAAAAGTGACTTAGGTAGATGGACCCATCTTATGAGTAAAAGGATTAAGTCTTTTGATAAGATGAGAGATATGGTAAGGAAAAGGAGTAATAAAAATGAATTTGACCTGCTATATTTAAAATCAATGGAATTTTATAAGGATATAGGAAGAAAAGCTTTAAAGACATTAGAATCCTCTGAGTATATTAGGTTGTGTGATATAGCTCAAAATGATAAGAGCTTTTGTCATCATGATTTTACTTATCACAATATAATTTTAGATGAAGAAAACAAGTGTCATGTTATTGATTTTGACTATTGTAAAAGAGAAGTTAGAACATTTGATATATCAAATTTTATGATCAAGGTTTTAAAGAGGGTAAATTGGGATATTAACTTTGCAAATGCTATTATTTCTTCTTATAATGAGGTTTCACCATTGTTAGATATTGAATATAAGGTATTATATGCTTATTTACAATTTCCTCAAAGATATTGGAGACTTGCTAATAGATATTATTACAATGAAGTGAACTGGGGTCAAAATACCTTTGGTAGTAAGATTGAATCAATAATAAATGAACAAGAGGATATGTTAAAATTTTTAGAGGGATTCAAAAATGAGTATCAGGTGGAATAAAGAGTTGTTAATGAATTTAAGACTGTTTTTTAACAGTCTTTTTTCAATTAATTAAGGATAATTAAAAAGAATAAATTTAGTGTACAAATAAAGAAATTTCGACATATTATAGTACATAATAATTATTTGTGGAGTAAACATGAAGATAGGAGATTTGGTAGTTAGAAAATCTTACAATAAGGATATCACTTTTAAAATAATCGATGTAAAAGAAGAGGATGGTAAGGAAATATATATATTGAAAGGTATAAGCATAAGGATAATAGCAGACTCTAGGGATGAAGATTTAGAGTTAGTAGATGAAGAATATGAAGGCGATAAGGAAAAAATATTAAATAGAAGAGTAGAAGCTGCAATTAAGAAAGCTGTATCTATGAGAGGTGAAGGTGGAACTGTGAAGCCCTTAAATAATCTATATAGGGGCAAGCAGAGCAAAAGTCAAAGTAATAAAGAGTTGATATTTGGAAGACCAGGTAAGATACTTCATATTGATGGTGATAGCGACTATTTGGAGACTTGTCTTAAGGTGTATAAACAGCTCTCATTAGAAGCTGTAGGAAAGGCTGTACCGGAGAAAAAACAACAAGAGGTCATTGTAGATTTAGTAAAAGAAGTAAAACCAGATATAGTAGTTCTTACAGGTCATGATAGTGTTGTTAGAACTACTAATGATTTTTTAAACTTAGAAAACTATAGGAATTCAAAATATTATATAGAGGCTGTGAAAGCTTTAAGGAATTATAATTCAAGTTATGATGAGTTAGTTATATTTGCTGGGGCTTGTCAAAGCTGCTATGAATGTATGTTAGATGCTGGGGCTAACTTTGCAAGTTCCCCAAATAGGGTATTGATACATTGCTTAGACCCAGTCTTAGTATGCGAAAAGATTGCTTATACTAGAATTGATAAGGTGGTATCTATAACTGAAGTTATAGATAATACTATTACAGGTATAAAGGGTATCGGAGGATTACAAACTAGGGGTAAGTATAGAGAAGGATATCCGAGGTCTCCTTATATATAAATATTGAAATAAAATAAGTGAATAAAAATTTTTAAATAAGGGATAATAATAATGAAGAAAAAAGAATAAAAATAGGTAAAAGTTTACATTGACAAGTTCTTTTAAAGGTGGTAAAATAATAATTTTTACTTGACAATAAGTGGGTTTGGGTGTATAATTATAATTAAGAAAGAAGGTGTTTATGTGGAAAATGTAAAGACTATCGCGTCTATAAAGAGACATATTGAAAACCATATAGGAGAAAAGGTGACTTTAAAGGCAAACGGTGGAAGAAAGAAGATCCTAGTAAACAACGGAATAATTGAAAGTGCACATCCAAGCATTTTTGTGGTGAGATTAGATAACGATATTCCTAGAACAGTAACGTATAGCTATTCTGATGTGTTAACTAATACGGTGCAACTATATTTTGCTATGTAAGAATAGAGCTCAAAAAATAGAGCTCTATTTTTTCGTAAAATAATAAATTATATTTTTGCGCAAAAAAAAAGAAAGATGGTGGGTTTCCATCTTTCAACTATGGTATAAAAGGGTATTGAGAATTTATGAGAGGTTATATGGTCAATAACCATATTTATAATACGACATATTTTAATAAGTGTCAACAATTTATTTTAAAAATTTAAATAAAACAGTTAAAAATCTGTTTTAATTCGACATATATAGATAGAATCCTTTACATTTTTTAATTGTAGCAAATAAATTGAAGAAAAATATTTGTTATATTTTTGAAACAATAATCTAATCTATGAATAAATATATATAGTTGGAAATATATTTATTAATAGGTATCCTATGGGAGGGGTTATATGTCAGATATAGATGTAATAAGAGAAACCATTAATTATGAAGAATTACTTAGAGAAGGAGAAACAAATCACGTCTTAAAAGGAGAACATTTAATAAGGGATTCACAATATCCTGATATTAAAGATGTGTTAGGTGCAGATGTAAAAGCTACTATTACTAGTAAGGAAGTACTTGGCGATAAAATTATGGTGGAAGGAAAAATTGAATATATAGTATTTTATGTATCTAAAGAAGAGCCTGTTGAAGATTCTCCATACAACAAGGTGCATGCTGTAATATTCAATGATAAATTTGCAAATTATATTGAGCTTAATAATGATGAACATAATATAGTATGCAATGTTGAATGCGACATAGAACATATTGAAGCAGATTTGCTAAATGAAAGAAAAGTTGGAATAAGCGGCATTCTAATTTTAAGATGGGGAATTTATAAAAATGGAGAATTCGAATACGTAAAGGACATTGATGGGGCTGAAGATATACAAGTTCAAAAAGAAGAGGAGCCTATTAATAAACTTAAAGGTGAAAAAGATTTAGATTTAATAGGTAAATCAAGATTGAAGGCTTCAATAGACAGAAGTGAGATAGACGAAGTTTTAAAATGCGATATGAATCTTCATAAAAAGGAAATTAAAGTTGTTGATGGCAAAGTGTATGTAGGATGTTATTGTAGGATTTCATTACTTTATAAGGGTAAGAATAATAGAGAACTAGAATCTTTAGTAGATGATGTTTACCTTTCAAAGGAAGAAGAAATTCCTGGGATTAGTGGTGAAATGTTCACAGACATGGATTTAAAAGTTTATGATCAACAATACAGCGTTAATTTAGATGATGTTGGAGAAAGTAGAGTTGTAGAAATTGAATTTATTGTTAAAGGAAAAGTAAAGATTTATTCAAAGGAAAAGGTGGAAATATTAAAGGATGCCTATTCACCTACAATGAATATTGATCTAGAAAGTGGAAAAACAGAATTTGCATTAATTCATACTATGGCTAACTCCGAGGTAATGGCAAAAGATACTTTAGAACTTAAAAATAGAGAAGATAGAGTTGAAGAAGTTATTTTTGTTACAGGTAGACCTATGATAAAAGAAAAGGTTGTAGAAGATGAACGAGTTAGGTTAGAGGGAGTAGTAAAGACTTATGTACTTTATAAGCTAGCAAGTGAAGAATTGGATTATGGGATTTTAGTTGATAATGTTCCATTCTCTACAGTAGTAGATGTAAAAGGTTTAAGAAAGGATATGAAGGTTGTTGCAAAGGCTAGCCTAGAAAATATTGATGCTAGTGTTGAAGGTAACGCAATATCCATTAAAGCTAATGTCAATATATCTTTAAAGGCATATTATAGAGTAAACAAGGATTATATAAAAGAAGTAATGAAGGGAAATAGTGAAGTTAAGGATAAACAAGCTTCAATTATTATTTACATTGTAAGTGATGGAGATACCCTTTGGAAGTTAGCTAAGAGATATAAGACTACTGTTAGTGAACTAGAGAGATTAAATGAATTAGAAGATACGAATAATGTTAAAGCAGGAGATAAGTTAATAATACCTGGAAGAGCAACGTTTTAAGAAGTAGAGCTGACTATTAGTCAGCTCTTTTTTTATTTCAATTTATATAGGTATAAACTTTGAATAAGATTTACTTGGTATGGATAAAATAAGAAATGCATGATAAGAGGTGAAAATATGTCGGAAAAAATCAAGGGAGATCTAATAATAATTGGAGGAGCTGAAGATAAAGAAGGAGACAAAGAGATATTAAAAAAAGTATGTAATTCAATTAATAAAGATAGAGATTTAATATTAATAGCAACTATAGCTACAGAGTATCCAGAAGAGGCTTTTAAAAAATATACTAAGATTTTTGAAGGCTTAGGAGTTAAAAATATAAAAGGATTAAATATTAAGGAAAGATCTGATTCTGAAGAAGAGAAAAATATAGACCTTATTAGAGATGCTGGATTAATATTTTTTACTGGAGGTGATCAACTAAGAATAACTAGTTTGTTAGGTGGTACCAATATTTATGATGCTATAAAAGAAGCAAGTTTAAATGGTTGTACTATTGTTGGAACTTCTGCAGGTGCATCTGTTATGAGCGACACTATGATTGTTAAGGGGGAAGATGATGAGTCTCCTAGAAAGTGTACATTAAAAATGGCGCCTGGACTTGGGTTAGTTGAAGGGGTTATGATTGATCAACATTTTGCTCAAAGAGGAAGAGTTGGAAGGCTTCTTACAGGTATTGCTCAGAATCCAGAAGTAGTTGGAGTTGGTATAGATGAAGATACTGCCTTAGTAGTTAGAGATAATGGAGATGCTCAAGTAGTGGGGAATGGAGCTGTTTATATTTTAGATGCTAGAAATATAACTTATAGTAACGTGTCAGAGCAAAATTCTGATGAGGTATTAAGTATGTTTAATGTCAATTTACATGTATTAAAAGAAGGAGATAAATTTAATCTTCTAAGTAAGTTACCTTTTGAGGAGGATAAAAGTAAAGATGAAAATAGTGAAGACTAAAGTCTTTGAAGGAAAAAGTATATATTCGCATAAGACCTGCATCAGGTTAGATGTTGATTTAGAAGGGTATTGTGAAATACCAAGTAAAGATATTGAAGATTTTAATTTTAACTTAGTAAATATGATTCCTGAGCTTAGAACGCATAGGTGTGGTATAGATGAAGATGAAGGATTTGTTAAAAGGCTTAAGGAGGGTACTTATTTAGCGCATATATGTGAACATATAATAATAGCAATACAAAATAATCTTGGGATAGATGTGCATTTTGGAAAAGCTAGAGAAATCAAAGATGATCATTACTATATAATTTTTCAATATCAATATGAAAATACTGCTATTGAATGCTCTAAGTTTTCAATAGATATAATAAATTCATTAATAAATAAGAATCCTATTAATTATGATGATAGGTTCGATTTGCTTAAAGAAGTACTAAAAGAAGAGATGCTTGGACCTAGTACTAAGGCTATATGTGATTATGCTAAATCTATAGGTTTACCAGTTGTTAAATTTGGAAGAGGGGAATTTCATCAAATAGGATATGGAAAAAGGGCAAAAATAATTGAAGCATCAATTAGCCCAAATACAAAATGTGTTTCAGTAGATATGGCCTCTGACAAATTACTTACAAAGGAATTATTGAAATCTCAAAATATTCCTGTGGCAGAAGGCAGTAAAATACGAAATATTATTAATTTACTAAAAGAAGCTGAAGATATTGGATATCCAGTTGTTATAAAGCCTCAATATGGTAACAAGGGAAATGGTGTAGTTCTTAATATAAAAAATGAGATGGAACTATTAACTGCTTATAGAAAGCTTAAAGTAAATTTTAAGGATTTAATAATAGAGAAATATCACAATGGTAAGGATTTTAGAGTTTGTGTGATTAATAAAAAAGTAGTTGCAGTTGCTCTTAGAAAGCCACCTTATGTAGAAGGTAATGGCAAGGATAATATATTAGAATTGATGGATAATTTAAATGATAATCCATTAAGAGGGGATGATCATGAAAAACCGTTAACTAAGGTGAAGTTAGATGAAGAAGTATTAGGTTCATTAAAGGATCAAGGGAAAGCTTTAATGGATGTTCTTGAAAAAGGGGAAAAAATATATTTAAGAAAGAATGCTAATTTATCTACGGGGGGAGAAGCTGTAGATTATACAGATAAGATATGTGATGAAAATATTGATATATGCATAAGAGTTGCTAAGATTCTTGATTTGGATATTTGTGGTATAGATATTTGTACTAATGATATATCAAAACCTCTAATAGATAATGGAATAGTAATGGAAGTTAATGCGGCACCTGGACTTAGAATGCACTTAAACCCAAGTATGGGGAAATCAATAGATTTAGGTAAAGAAATAGTCAGTATGATATATAATGATGAGCCGTCGAATATACCTGTAATTTCGGTAACAGGTACTAATGGAAAAACAACAACAACAAGGCTTATTAGCCATACATTATCAAAGATGGGTTACTGTGTAGGAATGACAAGTAGTAGCGGAGTTTTTGTTGATGATGAATGTATAGATAAAGGTGATGATACAGGATTTAAGAGTGCAAGAACAGTTCTATTAAATCCTGATGTTGATATTGCTGTTTTAGAGACTGCTAGAGGTGGGTTAATAAGGAATGGATTAGCATATGACTTAGCGGATGTAGCTGTTATAACTAATATTAGAGAGGATCATTTAGGTATTGATGGAGTTAAATCTATGGAAGATCTCTGCCATGTTAAATCTTTAGTAGGTGAAGCAGTGAAGGATGATGGTTATGTAGTAATAAATGCTGAAGATCATTGGAGTAAAAGTATCTTAAATAGGATAAAAGCTAAAAAGATATTTTTTACTACTAAAAATTTAGATGAAGTTATGGAAGAAAAAGACCTAAATAATATATATGTTTATATAAAAAATAAAAATATTATTATAGAGAATGAAGAGAAGAAATATTTACTATGTAAAATTGATGATATTCCAATTACCTTAAATGGGAATCTTGAATTTAATGTAGAGAATGTATTGGCTGCAACTGCAGCTTTAGTTGGAATGAAAATAGATTATTGTATGATTAAGAATGGCATTACATCATATCTATTGAACTCAGATAAGAATTCAGGAAGGTTTAACTGTTATGATGTTAATGGAGTTAATGTAATATTAGATTATGGTCATAATTCTGATGGATATAATGCTGTGTTATCCTCTTTGAAAAAAATAAACAATGGTAAAGTGTATGGAGTTGTTGGAATACCTGGAGATAGGGTAGATAATTCGGTTAAAGAAATAGGTGAGATTTCAGCTAAATATCTTGATTATATAATAATAAAAGAAGATAAGGATTTAAGAGGTAGAAATATAGGGGAAGTAGCGAAGCTTATTGAAAGTGGAATATTAAGTTGTAATAAGGATAAAAAATATGAAATAATACTAAAAGAAGAGGATGCTTTAATAAAAGCTTTAGCAATGGCTAAGTCTGGCGATAGTATAATTATATTCTTTGAAAAAATTGAAATATTGAAAACTGTTATTAGTGACTACATTAAGGAAAGAGAATTAATAGAGAAATATAAATTTGGTGCTATTAACTAAACTACAATCTGTTTTAGTTTACTATAATAATAAAAAAATATATAATTAAAATAAACTTCGGAGAATACTCTGAAGTTTATTTTAAAAGTTTTTTGAAAGGAATTTAATTATGAAGATTAAAGCATATGCTAAGGTTAACATATCTTTAGATGTAGTTGGGAAAAGAGAAGATGGATATCATTTGTTAGAGATGATAATGCAATCAATAGATTTATATGATGAGATTAAAATAGAAAAGACAAAATCAAATATTGTTATTAAATGCAATAAGCAATATGTTCCTACTGATGAAAGAAATTTAGCTTATAAAGCTGCAAAATTATTTATGGAAGAATATAATATTAATTCTGGTGTTGAAATAAATATAAAGAAAAATATACCTGTTTGTGCAGGACTTGCTGGAGGAAGTACTGATGGGGCTGCTGTTTTAAAGATATTAAATAAAATATTTAATATTAATGCTTCTGAAGAAGAGCTTATGAAACTAGGTTTGAGGCTGGGGGCAGATGTTCCTTATTGTATAAAGGGTGGTACAGCTTTATGCAAAGGTATAGGTGAAGATGTTACTGAGTTACATAGCTTTAAAGATAAAATTTTAGTTTTAGTTAAGCCGCCTTTTGGAGTTTCTACTAAGGGAGTTTATCAAGAGTTTAACTTAAGTAAGGTAAGAAGCCATCCAAATACGGAGCTTTTAATAAATGCTATTAAAGATGATGATTTAAAGTTAGTATGTAATAATATGAAAAACTTATTAGAAAATGTAACTTTAAAGAAACATAAAGTACTTATTAATATTAAAGAAGAAATGAAAGGTTTTGGAGCGGTTGGATCCATGATGAGTGGAAGTGGTCCTACGGTATTTGCTTTCTTTGATGATATGCTTAAAGCACAAAAATGTTTTGAAAAAATGAAAAATAAATATAATGATGTATTTATTACAAGAACAATTTAATTAATATGAATAAACCTCCATATTTTGGCAACAATTAAGTTGTAGGGAGGTTTTATTATGAAGAATAAGATATTAATAATTTTAAGTATGATTTTAATAATCCTTTTAAATGGTTGCACCAATTTAAAAGATGGACAAGATGTAAGTATTAATAATAATGAAAATGAAGAATTGATATATGAAGAAATTGTAGATAAGATAATAAGATTTCACGTAATAGCAAATAGTGATAGTGATGATGACCAAGCTTTGAAATTAAAAGTAAGAGATAGAGTTGTAGAGTTTATATCAGGAAAGTTAGAAAAAAGCGCATCTTTAGAAGAATCTAGAGAAATAATTTTAAATAATAAAGAAAAAATGGAATATATAGCTAGAGATGTTATAGAAGAAAATAATTACTCATATGGTGTGGTTAGTGATTTATCTAAAGAAAATTTTCCGGATAAAGTATATGGAGATGTTGTTTTCCCCCAAGGTGAATATGAAGCCTATAGAATTATAATAGGTGATGGTAGGGGTGCAAATTGGTGGTGTGTTATGTTTCCTCCTTTATGCTTTGTAGATGGTACTAAAGAAGTTGTTGACTCTAGTGAGATAAAGAAGCAAATAGTAGATGCGGAAGAGGAGCTTCCTAATGAAAATATTAAAGAAGAAAAAAATAAGGAAATTAAAGAGGGGAATGAAGATGAAAAAATAATTTTTAAATTTAAAATATTTGACTTTTTATTTAAAAAATAACCTTGATTAATTTCTATATTATAATTAAACTATATGATATATAAAATGATGAAGGGAGATGGTGCTTTCGCATAATTATCACTTTTGTGCGATAGTCCCAAGAGAGTAATATGAAGAAGAGTGCAATTATATCTTTAAAAAGCTATAACGATTTAGATGCTGATGATGTAATAGAAGTAGTAACTCCTGGAGAATTCATTGTAACTGATGATGGATTTAAAGCGATTTATGAAGAAACTGAGCTTTCTGGTATGGGTGGAACGACAACAACTCTAACGGTTATAGATGATTCTTTACTTCTTGAAAGAGAAGGAAATGTTAGCGCTAAGATGGACTTTAAAAAGGGTGAGACATCAATATCTCTATACAATACTCCTTATGGAGCGCTTGACTTACAGATACATACAGAGGATTTAAATGTAGATATAAATGAAGATGGAGGAGTTGTTACAGCTAAGTATTTAATGGAGTTAGCTGGACAGCCGCCGATAACAACTAAATTATCAGTTAATGTAAGGACAAATTAAATTTTGAAATCTTAGTAATAAAGTTACTAAGATTTTTTTGTTTGAATTATTAAGAAGATTACTATGTATGATGTTATAAAATTATATAAAAATTTTAAAAGGTTCTAATTATGCATATTTTATAATTATTAACAAATATAAGATTTTATAATTTGAATATTATAGATTTGTTATGGGAAGAATATAGAAAGTTTAAAGGGGGGCATAAATGTGAAAAATGTAGAAGGTTTAGATAAAGTATCAATAATAATAAATATTTTAGCGGTTTATCTAGGTGTAGAAGTGAAGGAAATAAA
>NZ_JAWGSV010000058.1:0-14394 GCF_032552055.1 Clostridium sp.
CTTTAAAAATATATTGAGTGAAGGAGTTACAATATGGTTGGATTTTCTGTTTATTTTGGTTTAGATAATACGAAGGAAGAAAATATTCAATTATTAAAGGATGCACATAGATTAGGTTTTACTAGAATTTTTACTTCTTTACATATTCCTGAGGCAAATTATGATGTGCTTAAGGTAGAGGTTAGGGAGTTTTTCGATTTAGCTAAGAAGTATGATATGGATATTATAAGCGATATTTCTCCAAATACTTTTAAGTTTTTAGATTTAGAGAATATGGATTTAGAAGGTCTTCATAATATGGGAGTTAAGACAATTAGAATTGACTTTGGTTATACTGAAGAAGAAATTTCTATTATGAGTAAAAATACTTATGGTATTAAAATTCAATTAAATGCTTCTACTATTACAGAAGAGTTTTTTGAAAGATTAGATAGTTTCTCACCTAATTATGAAAATATAGATGCTCTTCATAACTTTTATCCTAGAATTGGTACAGCTATCTCTGAAGAGTGCATGATTGAGAAAAATACTTTATTAAAGAGTAGAGGAATTAAAGCTTGTGCTTTTGTACAATCTAATAACAGAAAAAGAAGTCCTCTTAAGGATGGTCTTCCAACTCTAGAAGATCACAGAGGAGTAGAAGTTAGAGAAGCTGCTAATCATTTATTTGCATTAGGAAATGAGTCTGTATTTATAGGGGATTCTCTTCCAAGCTTAAAGGAATTAGAAGATTTAGCTTCATTAGATCCTAATGTTATTGAGCTTAATATAGAAGTGAAGACTGAGGATAAAGTTATATTAAGATTATTAGGGGAAGTGTATTCTGCTAGAACAGATGAAGCTAGAGATGCAATAAGAGCAAGTGAAAGTAGATTAATCTTAAATGGAGATATAATTGAACCTTTCAATACTATAGATAAGAAAATTGGGGATATTACTATAGATAATAAGGATTATTTAAGATATATGGGAGAACTTCAAATACTAAAAGTTAATAATGCGGCTGATAGCAGAACAAATGTTGTAGCTTCTATTTTACAAAAGGATTTTTATTTATTAAAATATATTAAGGGTGGTAAGAAATTTCACTTTAATATTGCCAAATAAGATAAAGGATGGCGGGGGTATATATGAATGTTTTCCAGTATATTAAGCAAAATTTTGAGAGTTTTACTGAAAGTGAAAAGCTTATAGCAGAATACTTATTAAATAATAAGAAAAGCATTATAGGAATGTCAGCTAAAGACATAGGGGATGCTACTAATACTTCTGCTCCAACAGTAGTTAGATTTTCTAAGAAGATAGGATTTGAATCTTTAAATGAAATGAAGCTTCAGCTATCTGTAAATCTTCAAAATGATGATGATAGTGAGGATTTTGAATATCTTCATAGTAATTTATCTACAACTAATATAATAAGGGGAGTTAAAAGCTCTATAGATTCTATAATGAATCAAACCTTAGGAGTTTTAAAAGAAGAAGAATTAGAAAAAGCAATAGAAGCATTAAATGAAGCTAAGAATATTTATATATATAGCGTTGGTGTTTCTAGTTTAGTTGGTATGGATTTTTACTATAAGTTAAGCAGAATAAATAAAAGATGCATAGCCCATAATGATACTCACCTTCAATTAACATCATCAGCTCTTATGGAAAAGGGAGATGTAGCTGTAGCTATTTCCTATTCAGGAGAAACAAAGGAAGTTTTGAAGTGTGTTGAAAATGCAAGAATGGAAGGTGTTAAAGTTATATCCATAACTAAAGCTAGTATAGATAATACTTTAGCAAATTCATCAGATATAGTTTTAAGGGTTCCTTTTGTAGAAAAATCTTTAAGAGAAGGGGCAATGAGTTCTAGAATATCTCAGCTAGCTATAATAGATATGCTATTTTTAGGTATGGCTAGAACAAACTTAAAAGAAGTTGAAGATAAATTAAGGGTGACAAGAAGAGCAGTAGAAGATTTTAAAGTTAAAGATAAGAAATATGATTATATGAAGCTTTAATATTAACTAAGAATGAAAAATTAAGAATGAAGAATTGAGGAAAAAACTCTAAATGGAGTTTTTAGAGTTAAAGAGTTTTAATAGAGTTGTCTTTGGGGCAACTCTATTTTATTTAGTTTTAATAGTACTTCAATGCCTCATAAGATAACTTTTAAGCAATCTATATCTAAGCTTATTTTGCTTAATATTTCTTAAATTAAATAATAAAAAAATAACAGATACTAATGTTTGGAATAATTAGAGTATGTTATAATTTACTTATAATGGTAATTAATTCGAAAGGGTTTTTTATAATATAATGTATGAGGTGTGGGGGTTATGAAAAATAAAACTAGTATAAAAATATATAATTTGATTTTTCCAATATGGATAATTTGGCTATTTCCAATTACATGGATTGTTGTTTTACCAGCAAATTTCATAATAGACTCATTAGTTATTTTGATTACTTTAATGGTACTTAAGATTAATGATAAGAAAACAATATATAAGAAAGCTATTTTTAAGGCTTGGATATTTGGATTTTTATCAGATTTTATTGGTACAGTAATAATGATTATTCCAAGTTTGATTTTTTCTAAGTTACCTAAGAATATTAGTATGTGGATAGATAAAAATTTAATATCACCTTTAGCATACAATCCATTTAGCAGTATCTACTCTGCTCTTTGGGGAATATTAGCTGTACTTGTAGCTGGATATTTTATTTATTTGTTTAATTATAAGGTTACCTTAAAGAATATAGATATAGAAATAAGATCGAAGAAAATACTGGCTATATCTTTAGCGGTATTTACAGCACCATATTTATTCTTCATACCAATGATATAAACTAATTTATATAGATAAGTAAAAACTATAATTTAAAATAATTGGTATAGTATTGAGAGGAGAGGTGTTTATGTTTGAAAGAACTGGAGTAGTTAATGAAGATGCATTAGAAGAGTTTAAAAAATATACAATACCATCTATATTCAGGCGTATTATAATGGGATTAGTTATTGTTTGTATTATATTTGCTGTTATAAGCTTATTAGTAAGTAAGTTTTATGTATTTGTTTTTTTACTATTAAGTGCTATTTTGGCTGGTGAATATTTTTTAATGATAAATATTAGTAAAAAGAGATGTATAAAACAGATAGAAGAAACTATTGGAAAAAGGGAAGTTAAATATAATGTTTACTTTGATGAAGAGGGTGTTATAGTTAATAATTTAGGGACTAATGCTAAGGCTAATATGAAATATGGAGTATTTAAAAGAGTTGCTGAAACTAAGAACTTATATGTTATGTTTACAAAAGGCAATCAGTTTGTTTTAATATTTAAAGATTGTTTAAACAATAATCAGAAGGAAGAATTTAAAATTTTTATTAAAGAAAAATGTAGAAAAATAAAATTTGAATAGTATCTTATAGTAAGTTAAATAGTAGCTTTCCAATTAGAGTTAGGGCTACTTTTTTTATATTTAAAGAAATTTATCCCTTACGGCACTCCCCTTCAGCCACCGTTTTACTCATTAAAAATCATTGAAATTCAGCTTGCCTGAATTTCTTCCTTTAGTTGGCCGAATCCCCCAGTTTAAATTATCAAATTACTAGCAAAGATAAATGGAATATGAGTAATAAGCATATGGCGAGAAATTAGAAGTTCTTGGTGAAGTAAAAGCTACTAAGACTTAGAGTTGTTGGTTTGTCTGAGGGTATCCGAGTTCTACCAAAACTCTTGGCTTATTAGCTTTTACGAGCCTTAGAACTTATTTTTATAGCCATTTGTCTTATGGAGCATATTACATTTATCTTTGCAGTTTTATTCATAATTTAATATAAATGAGTAATTTTTCATATTTCTGCAAATAATAAATGTATCTAATGGGTAAAATACTTAAATATTTATTAGGTTAAATAGAAATAATATTGGATATAAATTATTTTGTAGAAAGGGGAATTATTTGTGAAGGATGAAGCAATAAGAAATGGTAGAAGAACTGTTCTAATAGAGTTAAATGAAGCCTTTAAGGGGATTCTGCATAATCATAAATATTTAAATAAATTAGTTAAGCATGGAGAAGAGGTTATACCTTCAGCAGAATGGCTCCTTGATAATATTTATCTTATAGAAAAAGAATATAAAATCATTAAAAATAATCTACCAGTTAATTATTTTAATAATTTGCCTAGCATTGATTTAGAGGGAATTAAATATCCTAGGATATATTTATTAGCTAAGGAATATATAGAAATCAATTCAAATGTAATTACCTTAGAAGAGGCTATTAAGTTTATAAATAATCAAGAAGAAGATTTTAATATAGGAGAGCTTTGGGCCTTCCCACTTATGATTAGGATTTCTCTAATTTTAAATCTTGCAAATATAGTTCATAAGATGGTGGTACTTCAAAAACAAAGGCTTGGAGCAAAAGACCTTGCTAATTTAGTTATAGATTATTATGAAAAAAATAAATTAGAAGAGCTTTTAAATAAGCTTCAAGAAAAGTATCCATTGAAGAATGAGCCTAAACTTGATAATAAATTTGACAATGAATATATTGAAAATAATACAGATTTAGATTATATGGGTGATGATAAAAGCCTTCATGATGGAATGTTTTCACCAGAGTTTATAGATAAGTTATTCAGTATATTAAGGGATAACTCTGTTGAAGATGAAAGGATTTATAAGTTTGCTTTAGATAGATTAAGAGGAAAAGAAAATAGTAATTTTGAAAAGGAAATAATAAAGGATCATATAAAAGAAGGTACTATTGCAACTTCTATAGGCGCCAATATTAATTCATTAAGGGTTATGGACTCAATAAATTGGAAGAAATTCTTTACTGAAACTTCTGAAGTAGAAAAGCTGTTAATGAAAGATCCATCAGGAGTTTATAATAATATGGACTTTGAAACAAAGGATTATTATAGACATAAGCTAGAGGAATTATCAAGAAAAACTAATATAGAAGAAATTGAAATAGCAAAGACTGCTTTAGAATTAAGTAGTTTATATATTGAAAATAATGATTTATATAAAAGGCATATAGGATATTACATAGTAGATTCAGGAATTTATGATGTACTAAAGAGATTTGGACTTTCAAAAAATAAAGAAATAAATAAAAATATAAAGAAGAATTTATCAGAAACATCATATGTGCTGGCAATATTACTAGGCACAGTATTAGTAGATTTATTAATTCTTCTTATTACATATTTAGTACCTCTTAACTTTAATAATATGCAATATATAATTGCCTTTGTTTTGATGTTAATACCATCTAGTGAAGTTGTTATATCACTATATAATTGGTTTATAGCAAAGGTAACAGAAGTAAGTTTTATACCTAAGATGGATTATTCAAAAGGAGTTCCTTATGAAGATAAGACTATTGTTGTTATACCAGCAATCTTATCTAATCCTAAAGATGGAATAACTTTATTAAAAAGGCTTGAAATATATTATTTAGCTAATAGAGATAAGAATATATTCTTTGCCTTACTTGGTGATTTATATGATAGTAAAAATGAAGAAGAAAATGATGATAAATTAATTAATGATGAAGCTTTAAATTTAGTAAAGGAGCTTAATTTAAAGTATGCTAGTGAAGATATTCCGAGATTTTATTTCCTTAATAGACAAAGACTTTATAATTCTAAAGATAAGATATTTATGGGCCATGAAAGAAAAAGAGGGAAACTAATGGAGTTTATGGCTTTAATTAAAGGTGATAAAAAAACTAGCTATAACATCATAAGTAACGATATTAATAATCTAAAAGATATAAAATACTTAATAACTTTAGATAGTGATACTTTATTGCCTATTGGTAGTGCTAAAAAATTAATTTCAGCTATGAGCCATGTTTTAAATAGACCTAAGGTTGAAGATGGCAGGGTAGTTAGAGGTTACAGCGTAATGCAGCCAAAGGTAAGTGTTAATTTAGAGGATAAGCATAAAACTTATTTTTCTAGAATATTTGCTGGTGATGCAGGGGTAGATGCTTACTCAACAGCTTCCTCAGATACATATCAAGATTTATTTTCTGAAGGAAGTTTCACTGGAAAAGGTATTATAGAAATTAATAGTTTTTATAATATTTTAAAAGATGAAATAAAGGAAAATAAGGTTTTATCCCATGACTTAATAGAGGGAGTACTAACTAGATGTGCACTACTTACAGATGTAGAAGTAGTAGATAGTTATCCTTCAAGCTATTTAGCTAGTGCTTTAAGATTACATAGATGGGTTAGAGGAGATTGGCAAATTGCAAGCTTTATATTTTCAGAGAAGTTATCTTTAATTTCAAAGTGGAAGATAATAGATAACTTAAGGAGAAGCCTACTTGCTCCAAGCTTACTTATAGGATTTATACTTACTTTAACAGTATTAAAAGGTGCTGTTCAAGTATCTATATTACTATTTTTAGCTTTAATAATACCATTAATGTTTACAGTTACAGACTTTGTTGTAACACCTAAGAAAAAGCTGATGGGAACCTTTAAGAACTTAAGGCAAATAGTTCTTATACTTAGCTTTATACCATATCAGGCGTATTTAATGATAGATGCAATAGTTAGAACAATTTATAGATTAACTATATCTAAGAAGAGATTACTTCAATGGAGAACAGCTGAAAATGTTGATTCTTCAGTAAAGGATAATTACATATGGTATTACAATAGAATGTGGATATCTGGGGGCTTTGGAGTCATTATCTTATTATTAAGTTTTACAAACTCATTAGCAGTAATAATTACTACTATTCCAATAGCGATATTATGGATTTTAGCACCTATTATTGCTTGTAAGATATCAAAGGAAGAAATAATTGAAAAGGAAACATTAGATATTGATGATGGAAAGTTCTTAAGTAAGATAAGCAGAAGGATTTGGGCTTACTATGAAGATTTTGTTAACGAAGAAAACAACTACTTAGCACCAGATAATTATCAAGAAAAGCCTTATAAGGGAGTTGCTCATAGAACATCTCCAACTAATATAGGTATGGGGATTATTAGTAACTTAACTGCTTATGATTTAGGCTATTTATCTATTGGAGAATTTATATATAGGCTTGAAGTTATTTTAGATGGAATGAAAGGTCTTGAAAAATATAAAGGACATTATTTAAATTGGTACAATACAAAAACAAAAGAAGCTCTATGGCCAAGATATGTATCCACAGTTGATAGTGGAAACTTACTAGGTTACCTGTGGATAATTAAGGAAGAACTGTTGACATTAAGCAAAAAACCTATAATTAGAGATAAAGATATCCATGGTTTAAGAGATACCTTCTTTATACTTAGGGAAGATTTCAATATGGATTTCTATGATAGTATTCCAGAAGAAATTAACTTAGTTGATTATAGAGAAATACTTAATAGAGAGTATGAAGGAACTAAAGAAAGGTTAGAAAAATTAGAAGAGAATAATGAAAGTGAAGAAAAGTATTGGCTTGAAAAATTAAAGTTAGAAGTAGAAAGAAAAATAGATTTCTATGACTTTATCTTTAGTGGAGTAGAAAAATTAGTCTTAGATAAATTAAATGAGGATAAGGATTTTACCTTAGAAGATTTAATAGATAGATTAGAGGAAATAAGCTTATCTTCAGGTGAAGAATTTAAAGAAGTATTAAATAAGAAGATTTCTAAACTTAAGGAATTTAATGAAAGAATAACTAGTTTACATTTAGAAATATCATCTATTATGGAGGATATGAAGTTTGATTTCTTATTTAGTAAAGAAAGAGGATTATTTGCTATTGGATATAATGTTGAGGAAGATTCACTAGGAAATTCTTATTATGACTTAATGGCTTCTGAAGCAAGAATATCCTCACTTTTAGCTATTGCAAGAGGGGAAGTTCCAAAGGAGCATTGGTATAACTTAAGTAGAAATATGACTAAGGCCTTTGGAGAAAAGACATTAGTTTCTTGGAGTGGAACTATGTTTGAATACTTTATGCCTTATCAAGTATTAAAATCTTTTGACAATACTATTTGGTCTTTGACTTATTCTTCAGTAGTTAAGGCTCAAAAAACTTATGGAGAAAAGAAAAATACTCCTTGGGGAATTTCAGAATCAGCTTACTATGTTTTTGATATAAATCAAAACTACCAATATAAAGCCTTTGGAGTACCAGGTGTTGGTCTAAAGAGAGGACTAGAAGATGAGCTAGTAATATCACCTTATTCCTCAATTATGACCATACCTTATGCAATAAAGGATTCTATAAGTAATTTAAAGAGAATTTATGATAATAAAGCTTATGGTAAATATGGTTTTATAGAAGCTATAGATTATAGTGATTTAGAACAAGGACCTAAGGAAGTAAGATGTTATATGGTTCACCATTTAGGAATGTCACTTTTAGCCTTAGATAATGTTCTAAATAATAATATACTTCAAGAAAGATTTCACAATATACCAGAAATAAAGGCAGTTGAAATCTTATTAAAAGAAAGAGTACCTGAAAATATTGTATTTGATAGAGATATAGATATTAAGAAAGTGACTAAAAAACCATTAGAAAAAGAGGAATTTATCCCAAGAGTTTTTGGAGATGAACAAACAGAAAATCCAGAAGTTTTGTTATTATCAAATGGAAGTTATTCAACTATGATTGCTAATAATGGTAGTGGATATTCTAAAAAAGATGATATGACAGTTTATAGATGGAAGGGAGATTCTACAGCAGATTCTAGTGGAATGTTCTTCTATATAAAGAATTTAAATAGTAATGATTTTTGGAGTGCAACCTTTGAACCTTGCAAGGATTATGGTGAAGAGGCAGCTATTGAATTTACCTTAGATAAAGCAATATTTGAACGAAAAGATGGAAATATTTCTACTAAATATGAGGTAAGTCTTGCTACTGAAGATAATGTGGAAATAAGAAAAATTACATTGAAAAACAATGGAGAAAAGCAAAGAACCTTAGAAATAACAAGTTACTTAGAAGTGACATTGCAATCTTTTGAGGGAGATGCAGTTCATCCAAGTTTCTCTAATCTTTTTATAAGTACAGAATATGATGAAGAGGCTAAAGCTTTAATTGGAAATAGAAGACCAAGGGCAGCAGGAGCAGTAACTCATTATATCTTCCATAGTATAGCTACTAATAGTGAATTAGATGGAGACTTAACTTATGAAACCTCAAGGCTTAACTTTATTGGTAGAAATCGAAATTTAAAAGATCCAGAAGTTATGGATAATGATGCTCCACTTCAAAATACAGTTGGAACAGTATTAGATCCAATTATGAGTATAAGAAGCAGGGTAACTATTCAGCCTTTAGAAGAAAAGACAATATACTATTTAACTGGTGTAGCTGAAAGTAAGGAAGAGATTTTAAATCTAACTTATAAATATAAGGAAGTATCAGTAATTGAAAAAACTGAAGATGCTTATAATTATTCTAATCAATTAGAGCTTAAACATATTGGAATAAGATCAGCTCAAGCAAATATTTATCAAAGCTTAGCTTCATATATTTTATATCTTTATAGTGGTAGAAGAAATAGGGAAGACTTTATTAAAAATATAAGTATGAACCAAGAAAATCTATGGTCTTATGGTATTTCAGGGGATTTACCTATTATACTTTTAGTTATTTATGGTGAAGAAGATATAGACTTATTAAGGCAAGTTATTAATATGCATTACTACTTTAGAATTAAGGGTATTAAGACTGACCTTATTATATACAATGAAGAAGAAGTGTCTTATGAAGAGCCATTACAAAAGGATATAATTTCAACAGTTAAAAATTCTTTAGAAAGAGAAAACATAAATAAGGCTGGTGGAATATTTATTCATAATAAGGCTACTATGGATGAAAATATTAGAAACTTTATCATTGGTATTTCAAAGATTTATATAAATTCTAAAGAAGGTACTTTATCTAAGCAGTTAGTTGAGGCTGTTAGTTATGATTATAGCAAGAATATTTATAAAGATGATTCCTATACAAATAGAATTAAGGTTAATATAAATGAATCTGACTATATTAGAAATAATGCTAAGCATAAGCATTATGGAAATAATTTAGATGAAGAAAATATAAGCTTAGATGGAAGTGCAAATGTTTCTGATGAGGATATGAATAATAGTATAATATTAGAAAATATTAAAAATCCTGAAAGTATAGAGGAGAAAGAGAAGCTTAGAAATATAGAAGATAAAGAAGGTCTTGTAAGTATTAGTAATGAGAAGATTGAAGAAAATCTTGAAAATACTAAGAAGAAGGAAATCAAAGAAAATATAGTAAATACAGAAGCTTTAGAAGAAAAAGAAGATAATTCTAATGAAAACTTAGATTTCTTCAATGGATATGGAGGCTTTGATAAAAATGATAAGAGTTATGTTATAAAATTAAAAGACTATGAAAATACACCTGCTCCATGGATTAATGTAATTTCAAATAAGGATTTTGGGTTCCATATTTCTGAAGTTGGCTCAAGCTACACTTGGTATGGAAACAGTAGAGAAAATAAGATTACCCCTTGGAGTAATGACTGGGTAAGTGATCCTACAGGGGAAGCCTTATATATTAGAGATAATAAGTCTGGAACATACTTTACAATTACTCCAATGCCTATAAGAGATGGTGGAGAATATACTATTAAGCATAGCTTTGGTTATTCTACATTTACTCATAGTGCTTACAATATTAAGGGGGAAATGCAGGTATTTTGTCCGAAAGATGAGAAGGTTAAGTTATGTAAGGTAAAGATTAAAAATCTTTCAGATATGGATAGAGATTTATCCTTATTCTACTATGCTCAATTAGTTCTTGGTGTATATAATTATAGCAGTGCAAAGTATATTACTACTTCAATAAAAGATAATTATATTTATGGAGAAAACCCTTATTCTAAGTACTTTGGAAAGCAAAAAGCTTACCTTTCTATTATTGATAATAAGGATACAAGTAATAATTCTCAAAGCTTTACTGGAGATAGAAAGAGCTTTGTTGGAGTTGGAAGTGATCTAGGTAAGCCTAAGGCATTATCAATGACTTCTTTAAACAATGTTTCAGGAAGTATTTATGATCCGTGTTTAGCTACTCAATTAAATATTAGCTTAAAGGCTAATGAGGAAAGAGAAATAGTTATTTTACTAGGGGAAGAAGAGGAAGAATCATTAATTAAGGAAAAGATTAATAATTATAGAAACTTAGACAATGTGTACTCTGCTATTGAAAATGTGAAGGATTATTGGTCAAATTTCCTAGGAAATATACAAGTTAAGACACCAGATGCCTCAATGGACTATCTATTAAATGGATGGCTTATGTATCAAACTCTTAGCTGTAGATATTTATCAAGAACTGCTTTCTATCAAAGTGGTGGAGCATATGGATTTAGAGATCAGCTTCAAGACTCTATGTCTATAGGTATTTTAGATTCATCTATAACTAGGGAGCAAATACTAAGAAGTGCCTCAAGGCAGTACTTAGAGGGAGATGTTCAACATTGGTGGCATCCAGTTATAAATTCAGGAATTAGAACTAGATTTTCTGATGACTTATTATGGCTTCCCTATGTTACAGCTGAGTATATTAATTCCACAGGGGACTATAGTATTTTAGAAGAGGAAGCACCTTATTTAGAGGATGAACCTTTAAGAGAAGGTGAAGATGAAAGATATACTATAGTAAATCAATCAAGTAAAAGTGGAAGTATTTATGAGCATTGCTTAAAAGCTATAGATATTGCCTTAAAGTTTGGTAGACACAACATACCTTTAATGGGTAGTGGTGACTGGAATGATGGTATGAGTACAGTTGGAAATAAAGGTGAAGGTGAAAGTATTTGGGTAGGTTGGTTCCTATATAAAATACTTGATAACTTTAAGGAAATCTGTAAGTTTAAAAATGATAATAGCAAAGAAGAAGATTATATAAAGATGCAAGAATTTATAAGAGAAAATCTTGAGAAAAATGCTTGGGATGGAGGATGGTATAGAAGAGCTTACTTCGATAATGGTACACCTCTAGGCTCAAGAGAAAATGATGAATGTAAGATAGATTCCTTAGCACAAAGCTGGTCCATAATTTCTAAGGCTGGAAAAGAAGAAAGAACCATTGAGGCTATGGAAGCTGTAGATAAATACTTAGTAGATAAAAACCATGGATTAATAAAACTTTTAGCACCACCTTTTGATAAATCATCCCTAGAACCAGGATATATCAAGGGTTATGTAGCTGGAGTTAGAGAAAATGGAGGCCAATATACCCATGCTGCAGTTTGGGTAATCCTTGCATTAACTAAACTAAACTTAGGTGATAAGGCTTGGAAGTATTATAATATGATAAATCCAATTAATCATTCAAATACTGAGCTTGAAGCAAGAAGATATAAAGTTGAGCCTTATGTAATGGCTGCAGATGTATATATTAAAGAACCTCATGGTGGAAGAGGTGGCTGGAGCTGGTATACTGGAGCTTCTGGATGGATGTATAAGGTTGGACTTGAAGACATATTAGGTCTTAAAAAGCTAGGGGATAAAGGTTACGAAATTAAACCTTGTGTACCTGATTCATGGAAAGAATACGAAATAAAAATAAATAATAAGGATGAAAATTATAACATAAAAATTAAAAGAGCAGAAGGTAATGAGGAAAAGGGAATATTGATTAATGGTAAAAGATCAGAAGATAATATAATACCTAGAAATAAAGGTAACTTAGAAGTAGTAGTAGTGATATAGCATTTATATTAGGAATTAGTTTTATAACTTAGCCTTAATATAGAAGTTAGAGTTAGAGATATTATTTAGCCTGCCATTGTAAATTAAAATTTACACATATATATGTTTCAATAAATAATTTATACTTTGAGGTTTTATAGCATTTTAAGTAAAAAGAATTTTAAAAGTAAAGTACATCAATTGAAAGCATAGATTATTTAATCGGTGTATAAGTTTATTAAGTCATTGTATTACTTAATCACTTACACTAGAAAAATAATTTTAGTAAATGTAGAATCTTTATTAAAACTTATATATAATTTTATTAGTTACTATTAGATAGATTATACAGTTTTAGTATAGAGGGGGATGTTTATGGCAGGTTATAAAATGGGCAAAAGTAAAAAAATTGCTCTTATTGCTCATGATAATAGAAAAAAGGCTTTAATTGCTTGGGTAGAAGAAAATAAGGAAATATTAAAAAATCATAAACTATGTGGAACTGGAACAACAGCTAAGTTAATAAGCGAAAAAACAGGATTACAGGTAGAAGGTTTTAAAAGTGGACCTATGGGTGGTGACCAACAAATTGGTGCAGCAATAGTTAATGGAGATATTGATTTAATGATATTCTTCTGGGATCCATTAACATCACAGCCTCATGATCCAGATGTAAAAGCCTTACTTAGAATAGCTGTTTTATATGATGTAGTAGTTGCAATGAGTAAATCAACAGCAGATTTCATATTAAACTCTGAAAAATTCAATGAAGAGTATGATAGAAATGTTATAGATTATTATGATAGAATACGTAAGGATAATTTCTAAGAAGGTGTGAGTAAATGAATAAAACTAAAAGGGCTATCTTTGAATCAGCCATACAAGTTTTTTCTAATTGTGGTTATTCAGGTGCTACTATGGATGAAGTAGTTGCAAGAGCTGGAGTTGCAAAGGGAAGTTTATATTATCATTTTAAAAGCAAGGAAGAGCTTTTTATATTTATTATAAAAGAAGGTATGAATCTTATTCATGAGGAAGTTGAAAAAGCAACTAGAGACATTAAGGATCCATATGAAATAATAAAAGAATCAGCAAAGGTACAACTTAAATATGTTTATGAAAATAAAGACTTATTTAAGGTTATAATTAGCCAAATTTGGGGAACTGGGGAAAGAAATAATATGCTAAGAGAAGAAACAAAGAGCCTGATAAATAAAAGCTCAAAGAAATTCAAAGCAGTTATGGATGCAGGATATATAGAAGATGAAGATCCAGTTTTACTAAGTTATGGTTTCTTAGGAGTTCTAGTTTCTTCAGCACTATTCGAACTTTTAAGTGATGAAGAATATGATAATGATGAAGTAGTAGAAAAGTTTATGAGATATTTTGAAAGTGGTATTAAGCTTAGAGAAAAAGTATAAAATTATTTTAAAGATATCTAAATGAATAATTAAGAAAGAAACTTAGTAGAGCTGAGTTTCTTTTTTTATATTACGAAACATACCTTTACACAGATTAAAGAAAAAGTTACAATGAATTTGTAATAAATTTACATAAATATTTTAAATTATTAATAGATTAAAGGAGTAAAAGGGTGGTAATATGGATAAAGTTCTAATTGGCGTTAGTATAATATTAACTATTTTCTTAGATAAGATAGCATATCTTTTAAATAATCATTATATCGATGCTACAT
>NZ_JAWGSV010000059.1:0-14180 GCF_032552055.1 Clostridium sp.
AATTAGCAATTATTAATTCAGACTTTGTATTTATAGCGTTATTTACAATTACTTTTAAAGCTTCTTCTTTTTGATTGCAAGTTATTACAGGTATATTATCTTTTATAATACCTGCTTTTTCATTAGTTATTTCTTCAATTGTATTTCCTAAAATATTTGTATGATCTAAACTAATTGATGTTATTATAGATAAAATTGGTGTTAGTACATTAGTTGAATCAAGTCTTCCTCCAAGACCAACTTCAACAACTCCAAAATCAACATTACTTCTATATAAATAAAGAAACATTATACAAGTTAATACTTCAAATTCTGTAGGGTGATTAAAGCCCTCTTCAACTACCTTTTCCACGTAAGGCTTTATTTCATTAATTAAACTTATAAAATCCTCTTCCTTTATATTCTCTTCATTAATACGAATAGTTTCTTCTATATCTTCTAGATGTGGGGAGTTAAAATATCCAACCTTATATCCATGTTCAATTAATATTCTTCCTAGTATAGCTGATGTTGAACCCTTACCATTAGTACCTGCAATATGAATTAACTTTATTTTTTTATGTGGGTTACCTATTAACTCTAATAATCTTTCTGTTCTTTCAAGACCATAATTTGATCCAAGTACCCTTAGTCTTTCCAAGTATTTTAATGTATCTATATCCTTCATTTTACTCCATCCCTTTAACTTCATTTACTATATGATTTAGAAATTTTTCCATTGTATCATTAATTCCTAAATGACTTAACATTCTACTTCCTACAGCATCTTCAAATTCATTAAATAAAATTTCTCCATTTTTTAAGAGAAGAAAATCTATACCACCATAATCAATATTTAAGTTATTTAAAATTTTATTTATAATTTCCTCTTCTTTATATGAATACTTAAATATTTCTACACTTCCACCTTTGGTAAAATTAGAAACTATAGATTTTTCCTTAGGAATTCTTATTACCGCATGTTCAATTTTGTTATCAATTATGTAAAACCTTATATCTCCAATGTAATCTCCAATATATTCTTGATAAACATTTTTACTAAAATCTAAGTTATCTAGATTTTCTAATATTCTAATATTGATTCCACCATGTCCATTTTTAGGCTTTTCAATTATTTTTTTATTTTTATCTATTTCTTTTAAATTACTATATACTTTAGGATACTTAAGTCCTAAGGTTTCTATATAATCATAAGCAATTAATTTATCATTTCCTAAAATACAAAACTTATAATCATTAAAAACCCTTACTCCCTCTTCCTCTAATTTAAATGTAATATTAAAATTCCTAGATCTATTTATCGCAAATAAAAAATCAATACAAACTTCATTAATTTCATCCTCTAAAAAAAGTCTTATATTTAAACCCTTTTTCTTTCCCTCTTCAATTAACCAATCTATGTATGATAAATTTTTACTTAAGTCTTCTCTACTATAAATAACAATACCTTCTATCATAAAACTTCCCCTAATATATACTCTAGTATTTTTCTCCCAAAGCTCTTTCCCCAAAGTTCTTCAAAGCTTAAGAAATTTAAATTAGAATTTACTTCACAAAGAATTGGCTTATTATTTTCACCAAATAATAAGTCAACACCTGAAAAGTCTAACCCAAGGGCCTTATGTGCTTTTAATGCTAACTTTTCTTGTTCCTCTGTTAAATCTATTAATCTACCTTTTCCACCTTGGCTAATATTAGCCCTAAAATCTTTCTCCGACTCCCTAAGCATGGCCCCTATTACTTTATCACCTATAATATTTACTCTAATGTCCCTACCATAACTACTTTTAATATTTTCTTGAATTATAAAATCTATATTTTTCTTATTTAATTCAGTAACCTTATTAATAAATTCTTCCCTATTATTTATAAGATAAACTTGCATACCAAAAGAACCCATTGATTCTTTTATTATTACACTTTCACCTAAAGCCTCATAACATTTAACTAGGTAATCTTCACTGTTAAGTGAGTAATCAAATATCATGGGTGATAAAATAGTTCTCGGTATCCTTATATTATTATTTGAAAGCACTAAATGCATTAATCCTTTATGATCACAATTCTTTATTGCCTCACTTGAATTAAAGACTTTAAATCCCATTTTCTCAAGATGCTTAGCAAGTAAAACATCTTTATCCCAGAAAATTATAAATTTAGGATCTTCCAATCTTTTTAAATATACTAATTCAGCCTCTCCACTTTTTGAGTACATAGGAATTATTTCCGTATTTTTAACTGCTTCCAATTTAATATTTAGCTTCTTCCCCTCTTCAACTAAGGAATCCACTAGCTTTAATATTTTAAGAACATTTAAAGTTCCATTATAAATTATCCATCCTGTCATACTAAACCAACTCTCTTATTATGTAGTATTTATTAACCTATTTTTATCACTTTAAAAATTCTTTGTCAACCTTTATACTATTATTATCTTAACATATACGAAGGAGACAATTATGAATGATTTAAAGGAAGTATTAAAATTAGACTTAAATAAAATATCTATTTATGAAATAAATGAAGAAAAACTAATAGAACTAAAAAATTGTGATTATTATATAAAAAATAATTTTTACTTCTGGCTTGCAAATAAAATTAATATATTTGAAGATAAAAATAACTTTAATGAACTAGCATATGCACACTATTTAATGTCCTATTATATTTTTATAGTTCTTACACCTTTATGCTATGAAGAACTAGCCTTCAATCATATAAAGAAAGCTTTAAAATATGATAGCAATATAAAATATAAAGAATGGCTTCTTATATTCTCTACACTACCTACTAGTTATTTAAAACAATATGATGCTATAAAAATAGCTGAAGAAGTAGCTAACGAAGATCCAACAAGTACATTAGCTAATACTATTTTACAGATGTTTTAATATGAAAAAGTAGACTATTAAGATATATTGTTCCCGTAGCAATACTAAAAAATTAATCAAACCTTACTCAAAAAAATCTACTTTTCAGACTATCTTTTTCTGTAAATCATTAAAGTTATCTACAGATTTATAAAAATATAATATCCTAAAGATAAAAAACTCCCTAAAAAGGGAGTTTTTTATTAAATCTAATTTCAGTAATTTGGTACAAATTACATCCTAAATTCTTCATTTTTAATTTTTCATTCTTAATTCTTAATTCTTAACTAAGTGCTTCTATTCTAACTAAAACAGCATCTAACATTTCTTGATACTTTTCTCTCTTTTCTTTTTCACCATCAATTACTGCTTGAGGTGCTTTAGCTACGAATCCTTGGTTAGAAAGTTTCTTATCTATTCTTTCTACTTCGCCTTCTAATTTTTTCTTTTCTTTATTTAATCTTTCAAGCTCCTTTTCTTTATCTACTAAATCAAGTAAAGGCATAAATAACTCTCCACCTTTAACAACTAGTGATACAGCATTTTCAGGAACTTCATTTTTATCATCAATAAATGCTACTTCTGATGCAGATGCTAATTTTTCTATATAGTTAACTCCTGCAGTAAAGGCTTCCTTAGCTTCAGTTGTAGTATGAGCTATAACTTTAGCCTTTCTTGAAGGTGGCACATTCATTTCTGCTCTAACATTTCTTAATCCCTTAATTGCTTCAATTATAAAGTCCATATCTTTTTCAGCTTTTTCATCTTTTAAAGCTTCATTAGCTTCTGGCCAGTTAGAAACAACTATTGATTTTCCATCTGTTAAAGTAGTATAGATTTCTTCAGTTATAAATGGCATTACTGGATGTAAAAGCTTAAGTCCAGTTTGTAATACTGTATTTAAAACATTATAAACTATTCCCTTAGCCTTTTCATCTTCTCCGTATAATACACCCTTAACTAATTCTATATACCAGTCACAGAATTCAGTCCACATAAAGTCATATACTTTTTGAAGAGCAATTCCTAGTTCATATTTTTCCATGTTTTCAGTTACTTCACTAACTAAAGTATTCATTCTTGAAAGAATCCATTTATCAGCTAAACTATATTCCTTACAATCAGCATATTTATCCATTATTTCTTTATCAAGGTTCATCATAACAAATCTTGATGCATTCCACATCTTATTAGCAAAGTTTCTGGCAGATTCAACTCTTTCAGGGATATATCTTATATCATTTCCTGGAGAGTTTCCTGTAACTAACATAAATCTTAAGGCATCAGCACCATACTCTTCAATTACTTCTAATGGATCTACACCATTACCTAGTGACTTACTCATCTTTCTTCCTTCTGAGTCTCTAATAATTCCATGAATTAATACAGTATCAAAAGGAGTTTCATCCATATTGTATAATCCTGAGAAAATCATTCTCGCAACCCAGAAGAAGATAATATCATATCCAGTTACTAAAACGTTAGTTGGATAGAAATATTCTAAGTCTTCTGTTTTTTCAGGCCAACCTAAAGTTGAGAAAGGCCATAATGCTGATGAGAACCAAGTATCTAATACATCTTCATCTTGATGAAGGTGCTTAGATCCACACTTTGGACAAACATCTGGAGAATCTACTTCAACTATCATTTCTCTACAATCATTACAATACCAAACTGGGATTCTATGTCCCCACCATAATTGTCTTGAAATACACCAATCTTGAATGTTTTCCATCCAATTGAAGTATATTTTATCAAATCTTTCAGGAACAAACTTAGTTTGCTTATTCTTAACTACATCTATTGCTGGCTTTGCTAATGATTCCATCTTAACATACCATTGCTTTGATATAATTGGTTCAACAACAGTATTACATCTATCATGAGTTCCTACATTATGAGTATGAGGCTTAACCTTAACTAACAGTCCTAAATCTTCAAGATCTTTAACCATTTGCTTTCTTGCTTCATATCTATCTAAACCTTGATACTTTCCACCTAATTCATTAATAACTCCATGGTCATCCATAACTCTAATTTGAGGTAAGTTATGTCTAAGACCTACTTGGAAGTCATTAGGATCATGAGCTGGAGTAATTTTAACAGCACCTGTTCCAAATTCAATATCAACATAGTCATCTGCAACTATTGGAATTTCTCTATCTGTTAGAGGTAACTTAATCATTTTACCTACTAAGTCTTTAAATCTATCATCATTAGGATTAACAGCTACTGCAGTATCTCCAAGTAAAGTTTCTGGTCTTGTAGTCGCTATTTCTAAATTCCCACTACCATCTGCTAATGGATAATTAATATGCCAGAAGAATCCATCTTGCTCTTCATATTCAATTTCAGCATCTGAAAGTGCAGTTGAACACTTTGGACACCAATTTGTTATTCTATTTCCTTGATAAATTAAACCTTCATTATATAACTTAACGAAAACTGTTCTAACAGCCTTATTTAAATTTTCATCCATAGTAAAGGCTTCTCTAGTGAAGTCACAAGAAACTCCCATCTTTTTAAGTTGATTTCTTATAGTACCTCTATATTCATCTGCCCATTCCCAAACTTTTTCAAGGAATGCTTCTCTTCCCATTTCCTTTTTAACTAAACCTTCTTTTAAAAGTTCATTTTCTACCTTAACTTCTGTTGCAATTGAAGCATGGTCTTGTCCTGGAAGCCATAAAGTAGAATATCCTTGCATTCTCTTAAATCTTATAAGCATATCTTGAAGTGTATTATCAAGAGCATGACCTAAGTGAAGCTTACCTGTTATATTTGGTGGTGGCATAACTATTGAAAATGGCTTCTTATTTTTATCTACTACTGGTGTAAAATACTTCTTTTCTTCCCAAAGTTTATAAATTCTTTCTTCAAAGTCTTTTGGGCTATAAGTTGTGGCTAAGTTTTTCTTTTCTGACATATCTAATTCCTCCTATATAAAAATGATACTTGTAATTAAATTCATTATTTTAAGCAATAAAAAAGAGACCTCCTCATAAAAGGACGAAGTCTCGCGGTACCACCTTTTTTCTTAATATATAAAATATTAAGCTCTTTATATAATAACGACCAAGTCAGCCGCCTTTACCTACTTAGTTTCAGTAAAGATGCTCAAAAGCTACCTTCAGGATACTTTAATATAGAAGGCTTTCAGCCCATGACCTTCATTCTCTTAATATACAGTATTCCCTACTCCTCTTTATCAACGCTTTTAAAATATGATTTTTAAGGCTATATTATACCATATTATTATTTTTGTCAATAATATTGATAGACTTATTATAATTTAATTTTCTTTCTTTACAAAATTGAATAAGCTAGTATATATGTTTTAATAAAGAAATTA
Organism: Clostridium sp.; assembly: GCF_032552055.1. Taxonomy (GTDB): domain Bacteria; phylum Bacillota; class Clostridia; order Clostridiales; family Clostridiaceae; genus Clostridium. Next base: position 6,223 of record NZ_JAWGSV010000059.1, read on the forward strand.
CACTTTAAAGTTTTATAACATATAACTCCTTTTCCTTTTGTATATCCTATTAATTCTTCATTTAATTACTCATTAATAATTGATAAAACCTTCAGTTAAAAAAGGGGCTGTTACAGCCCCTTTTTTAACTGAAGGTTTTTGGAGTAAATTCATTGCCCTTAGCTTTTGGTTCTCCAAAAGTTGCTTTAACACTTTCTACTTGAGGATTATGATTTACATGTTTCTTATTACTATTTTTAGGTTTCTTACTCATTTCTTTCACCTCCAAGATAGTCTTATCTTATGTAAAAGAAATTTTATTATGTATTAACCTTCTATCCAATTCATATCCTTCATAAATTCGTGAACATATGCTTCACTCATATTAGGATTAATAGTATCTTCATGAATAATAGTTATAATTGACATTGCTATAGCATATTTTACTGTATCAATTAATGATAAGTTATTTAAATATCCATATCCAATACCTGCTACAAAAGAGTCCCCAGCTCCTGTAACATTTTTAACTGAAACACTTGAAGTCTTAAGTTTTCCTTCTTCTGTTTTATTCTTATAGTATATACCATCAGCATCTAAGCTTATAAATACATTTGTAACACCTTGTTCTAAGAAGTAATCACAAGCTCTCTTTAAATCTTCATCAGTATTTATCTTAAATCCACAAAGGACTTCTGCTTCTAATCTATTTGGTTTTATTGTATGGAAATACTTAACTAAATGCTTTATTTTGCTTGCTCTAGCCGCTGATACAGGGTCTAAAATAAACTTAGTATCCTTAGAATATTTCTTTAGTATATACTCTAATAATTCTGGATGGTCTGAATCTACAACCATATATTCAGCATTTCTTATTATCTCAGCCTTAGTATCAATAAAATTAGAATCAATTTTATTTACGCATTCCATATCTACTATTGCAGATTCCATTTCACCATTTTCATTTAGAATAGCCATATATGTAGGTGTATACTCATTCTCTAAAATAAGGGAGTGTTCCATATTATAACCTATTTCCTTAGAGTTATTTAAAATATTTTTCCCTTGATCATCTCCACCTAAAACGGATATAAAGCTTGTATTAACATTAACTCTTGCTAAATTTTCTGCTATATTTCTACATACTCCACCCAAAGAAATCTTAATATTACCAGGTATAGAATCTCTACTGCTATATTGTCTTCTACTAAAGCCTATAATATCTACAATGGACGCACCTAATACTAATATATAAGGATCATTTTTATACATATCATCTCTCCCAATCTTAAAATCCGTAAAAAATATAAATCCATTATATTAAATAAACATAAAAAAATAAAGTTATTTTTATATATTTTGTCGAATTTTAAATATTAATAATTTTATTAAAATTTGCCATTTTATAAACCCTTACATATATTGAATATTACAAAGACTTTCTGTCAATAATTTAATTAAAATATTCTTAAGATGGAGGATTTTATGAATTATTTTAATGAAGGAAATATGTACTATAATTTGAAAGATTATTTAAAAGCAATAGATTATTATAAACTATCCATTGAAAATGAAGAAAATGTTGCTTGTTCATATTATAATTCTGGAGTTTGTTATATAAAAGTAAGAAATTTTGATAAAGCTATAGAACTTATAAAAAAATCAATACTTATTCAGCAAGAAAGTAAGTATTATTTTAATCTTGCTTATTGTTATGCAATGAAAGAAAACGTAAAAAAAGCATTAATCTATTTTAACATGGCTTGGTCACTAGATCCAACTGATATTGACTGTGAAAAGGCAATAAATTTAATTATGGCAAAAAATAAAAAGTGGGACGTATCAAATTAAAAATTCCAATAATATAAGTTTTTTCGACCCTAAATCAAAGTCGACTAACTCATATTATTGGATTTTTTTATATTAGTCATCTAATATATTGAATTTTTTCTAGTTTAAATATTAGCAGGTAAAACATATCTAATTATGTCCTTACCTATTAAACTTATATTATTTCTGATTATATTTAAACATAAAATTTTATCTACAAATTAATATAAAAAAACCCTCTATTTCTAAAATAGGGGGTTTTCATAAAATATAGTAATTCTGAAAGAATTACATCCTTAATTGTTCATTATCCATTGTTAATTTTTAATTGTTAATTCCATTCTCCTGCTATTTCAGCATTTATATGATCCTTATCAAAGTCATTATTATCAAAGTAATCTCCTGATAAATAGAAAGTTGGATCTACATTTATCCATATTCCCTCATCTTCTAAATATGCTTGATTCCAAGCATGAGGTCCATAATTTCGACCATCAAAAGCATCTCCAGTAACTATTCTACTTCCTAGTCCTACAGCCCTTGACATTGCAACATAAAGGCAAGCATAATCAAAACAAATACCACTTCTAGTGTTATAAGCTTCTAAAGCTCCACTATTAGTTACGCCTTCTCTACCTAATGCTTTTTCTGCTTTATCAAAATCATATTTAACATTTGATCCTACCCATGCATAAATTCTTTTTGCTTTTTCCCTATCAGATTTAGCCCCTGCTGTAATCTCTTTTGCTTTATCATCTATTTCCTTGGAGGATTTAATTCCATCCTCTAATGTAACTCCATTGTAGTATATTATTACGTTTGAATTAGCTGGAATATAATCTTTAAAATCATTATATGATAAAACAGGCTTATTAACAGACACCATTTTGTTAAGTTTACTATATCCGCTAATATTATTGAAAATATCTATATCAGAATTTCTTCCAAATGTATAATTGTAAGTTATAATTCCCATAAACATAATTAGTATTACTACTAAACCTTTTAGAAAGCCAAATAAAGTAGAAAATAAGACTATTCTTACTTTCCCCCTACATAGCAATATCTTATATGCCTTACTAAGAGGATTACTTAATAGTGATAATATAAAATAAAAAGCAGCTTGAATTATAGCAAATATAACTCCTAATATTAATGCTTTTACTATATTATTATTAAGTATTGAGAACTCTGGATTATTACTTGCAAACTTTAATATAGATAAATAAATATTTTCCAAATTTAATAGCATTATTAGAAATGTTATAAATATAGAAAAATAATATAATAATCTTTTTAAAGAATATACTGCACTTTCTTCTTCTAGTGAACCTTGGATACTATCTTTTATAGAAAAAAGTAATAGCAAACCACATATTATATATGGTAAATACTCCAGCATAGTACTATCTCCTTTATTTATATATCTTCTTGATTAGTTATTTTTCTTACAACATATGAAACTGTATCATAGCTATATCCCTTAGATAATAAAAACCTAAATAATTTCTGTGATAATTTATACTTATCATCTTCTCTTTTGGCTATTACATTATATTTTTTAATAGCAATATTGTAAGCATTATCTCTTTCAGCTTCTTCATCTATATTAGATATACTACTCTCTATAATATCTTCACTTATCCCCTTTTTAATTAAGTCATACTTAATCTTACTTTTTCCTTGAGTTCTATTTTTATCTTTTATATAAAGTTTTGCAAAGTTGTTATCATTAATAAATCCATACTCCTTTAAAAATTCAATGGATTTTTCTATTGAATTTTTATCATAACCTTTAAGTAAAAGTTTATCTTTTAGTTCTTTTTCGCTTTTATATGTCTTTTCAACTATCCTTAAAGCTGCACTTTTACATTTTAGATAATTATCTTTTTTTGCAATTTCCTCTACCTTTTCAATATTAATAGATTCATTAGTCTTAAGTCCCTCTTTATAAACTAATTCACTATCTAAAGAAAAAGCATATTCATGATCAACATATACATTTACTCTATTTTTATTTCTCTTTTGTACTTCAATCTTTGTTATTGTATTCATAATTATCTCCAATTTATTAAGATCTTAGTATATGAACTGTAGGATTTTCTAATACCTTTTTAGACACTTCATTAATTTTATTAATATCTAAAGTGTGAAGCTTATTCATGTCCTCTACAAATTCATAAAAATTCTCTCCATCTAATCCTTGATGAAGAATATAGTTACATAATTCAGCTGGATCTTCTAAAGTTGATATTACTGCTGTTTTATGAACCTTTTTCATAAGTTCTAGATGTCTTTCTCCAATTTCTAATTTCCCGCTTTTAACATCATCAATAGTTTCATCTATAGCTTCAATAGCAGAATTTAAATCTTCCTCTGCTACTGCAGTATAGATATATAAAGTCTTAACGTAATTAGTCATATCTATACTAGTATAAATATCATATGCTAGTCCTCTTTTTTCTCTAATTTCTCTAAATAGTAAAGAGTTTGAACTTTCACCAAGCCTATGATTTAAAATTCTAAGTGGCAATTCCAACTCCTTGTCTAAATTATGGAAGGTATATAAGTAAACTATTGTATTTTGCTCTATATTACTTTTTTTGGTAGTAACCATAGTATGTTTATTATCTTCTATAATAATATCATTCTTTTTAACTTCCCCTTTTTTCCATTTACTAAAAATCTTTTTAACTTCTTCTAAAGCATCATTATGTTCATAAGATGACACTATAGTAACTATAGAGTTATTAGGAAGATAATATTTATTATAAAAACTTAAAAGATCTTCTCTAGAATACTTTTTAACATTTACTTCAAGTCCGGCCACATCATATTTTAATGGACTCTTATTAAATGCAATTTCATTAGTTCTCTTAAAGCTTAAGTCTTCTATATCATCTTTGCTAGTTCTCATTTCAGCTAAGATAACTCCTCTTTCCTTCTCTAATTCCTCACTATTAAACTCAGGATTTATAATCATATCTCCTAATATTTCTATTGCATTATTTAATTCCTCTTCTAAACAGCTAACAGTGTATACAGTTGAAGTATAATCGGTATATGCATTATACTCCCCCCCTAGAAACTCTAGCTCATCATTTAGGTCCTCATAGCTTCTTGTTTTAGTTCCTTTAAAAAGCATATGCTCTATAAAGTGGCTAATACCTCTTTCATTATTGCCTTCATTTAACGAACCTACTTTTACTCCAATATTAATTGAAGATATCTTAGTATCCTTTTTTATAGTAATAACTTCTAAACCATTATCTAAAAAATGTTTCTTAACATCAAAATTCAATTTAAACATCCATCCACCTATCATCCTTCATATTACCTTGTTTAAATATAATATGAATCCTTTATAAATATAACAATAATATTATATCTGTCTTTCTTATAATTATCTACCTTAATAATATCTTAATATAAAATAATGCTATTTTTACTTTACCATATAATTTATCACACTTATAATTATATATATGTATATCAATAACTTAGATTATTGTAGATATATAATATTATACTTAAAAAGAAACTACTAAAGTAACATATCAAAATTGAAAGCATCTATTTTAAAATTACATATAAGTTGTAACAATAATTATATTGCTTAAATATCTTTAACATAAAATATACATTAATAAAAAGAATACTATGTATTACAACTTATAAATAACATTGTTGTAAGGAGGGCTTTTATGAAAAAGACTATCTTATTAATTGAGGATGAAACTAGAATTAGATTTCTTCTTAGGGATTACTTTTTTAAAGAGGGGTTTAATATTATTGAAGCAAGTGATGGTGATGAGGGCCTAAACTACTTTATGAATAGCAAGGTAGATTTAGTAATATTAGATATTATGATGCCTCGAGTTGATGGAATTACTGTCCTTGAAATGATAAGAAAAGTTTCTAAAGTGCCAGTAATACTTTTAACTGCAAAAGGTCAAGAGGAAGATAAATTATTTGGATATGAAATGGGTGCTGATGATTATATGACTAAGCCATTTTCTCCCAAAGTATTAGTTGCAAAAGTAAAAGCTTTACTTAAGAGAACTTCTGAAGAGACCTTTTCCAGTGAAAATGATTATAATGGTTTAACAATAAATAAATTATCTCACGAAGTTAAGCTTAATAATGAAGTTATTAATTTATCTCCTAAGGAATTTGAATTACTAACTTACCTAGCTGATAATGAAGGTATAGCTCTATCTAGAGATAACATACTTGATAATGTTTGGGGCCTTGACTATTATGGAGATTTAAGAACTGTTGATACAAATATAAAAAGACTAAGAGAAAAACTTGGTGAAAAATCTACTTATATAATAACAGTAAGAGGAAGTGGATATAGATTTGAAGCGAAAAAATAAATTTACTATTTCAAAAAAAATATTTCTAATAACCTTCGGTCTTATATTTATTGTTTTAATTTTTAGTATGTTATTTCAAATTATATTTTTTGAAGATTTTTATTTAAGTAAGAGAACTAAGGATTTAGCTAATGATTCAGTTGAATTTACTAAACTTTACGCATATCAAAATAATGACATATTATTAAATAAAGAATTATTTAGATTCGAACAAGAAACTAACTCCAAAATAGCCATTTTCACTTTCGATGGAAAGCTTAAAGTTTTAAATAACTATAATACTTCTTCTGAAGATATTAAAAATTTAGCAGCTTTTTGTGAAGAATTAATTAATGATGATAAGTTAGTAAATGACGTAATAACTTCTGGCAAGCCTAAGGCCAAAATTTTTAATAATGAATATAGTAATTCTACTAAAATTGGAGTATTAACTCCTATGTCATTAAATAGTAAAAATGATTCTATATTTGTAACAGTATCATCAATGCAGCCAATTAGTGAGGCTTCAGGAGTAATTAAGGAATTCTATCTCTATTTATTTTTAGGCTTTATTATTATTGGGATGTTCTTATCTTCAATATATGCTAACTTAATTTCAAAACCCTTAGTTAATATAAATAAGGTTGCAAAAAGGATGTCTGCAATGGACTTTAGTGTGAAATGCGATGAAGAGTCTGATGATGAAATTGGTGATTTAGCTACTACATTAAACTTCTTATCTTCTACTCTTAAGAATACATTAGAGGATTTAAAATATAAAAACAGAAAACTTGAGGAAGATATAGAAAAAGAAAGAAAATTAGAATCTATGAGAAAAGACTTTGTTGATAGTGTTTCTCATGACTTAAAAACTCCAATAGGAATAATAGAAGGATATGCTGAAGGATTAAAGGATGGAATTGCAACTGGCGAGTCTGCTTCACTTTATTTAGATACAATAATTGATGAAGCTAAAAAAATGAATAAATTAGTTTCAAATATGCTAGAGCTTTCTAAATTAGAAGCTGGAATTTCTAACTTACTTATAGAACGTTTTAATATTTTAAGACTTATTCAAAAACTAATTAAAAGTTTCACCTTAGAATTCGAAGCTAATAATATAACTTTAGATTTAATATCAGATTTTGAATACTGCTATATTATTGGAGATACCCTTCAATTAGAGCAAGTTATGACTAATTTAATTAGTAATGCCTTAAAATACACTCCAAATGGAGAAAAAGTTATAATTGAAGTTCTAGACAAGGGTGAATTTGTTAATATTTCTGTTGAAAATAAAGGTGCTAATATACCAGATGATGAACTTTCTAAGTTATATAATAAATTCTATAAACTTGATAAAGCAAGAAACTCATCTCAAAGTAGTAATGGACTAGGCCTTGCTATAGTAAAAAGAATTTTAACCCTACATGAAAGCCATTATAGACTATATAATACTGAAGATGGTGTTAAATTTGAATTTACTTTAAAAAAGGCTATTGAAGATGAAATAGAGTAATCAATTTATGATGTATAATGAACGAGAAAACTCCAAGGGAGTTTTTGAGAACAAAATATTTTTAATGGAGCTGCTTTTACCAGCTCCGTTTTTCTTTCTATTTTAAATATATTACTTTAAATTCGCTATTTTAAATTTTTGATTTTTAAAATTACCAGTTCAATTATACTTATCAGAGGATTATTATAAATATATTAAACTACTTAAAAGTTAACTATTATATCAAAAATTCTTAAACCTTTAATAGTTAAATAATTTTTATATTATTACTC
>NZ_JAWGSV010000060.1:0-14137 GCF_032552055.1 Clostridium sp.
CATTTGTTGAATTGATTGCTACCTCTTCAATATTTGGAGTATTTCTATTTTATATACTTAAACCACTAAACAATATATTTCTAAAAAAGAAAATGAAAAGGGGGACTGCAGCATCTTTAACAATAATAATATTTTTCTTTATAGCAGCAGGGATTGTAAAATATTTTGCTGATTATTTTATAGAACAATTTATGAGTGTTAAATCTATATTTATAGATATAATTGAGTCTAGGGGGGGGATTGAAAATATACAGAGTATAGTTAAAGAGAGCATTTTTAATATAAATTATTATGAGAAATTCTTAGGGGATATTCAAAATTATATATCTATGTTTACTACTAGCATTAGAAAGGTTTTTGATAAAGGTATCCAATTGTTTTCTGATATTTTCTTAGTGTTTTTGATAGTTTTTTACTTACTTAAGGATGAGGAGAAAATAAAGGAGTCATTAGAAAAATTATTTCCTAGGAAATATAGGGATAGGGCATATAAAGTAATAGAAGAAGGGGATGAAGTTCTATCAGCTTATATAATTGGGCAAGCAAAAGTTGCTTTATCATTATCAATTATGATGTTCGTTGGATATAAAATAATAGGTATGGTTAATCCAATTATTTTAGCATTAGTAACATTTGTATTAGCTTTTATACCTTTTATTGGATTTTTCATATCATTAATACTACCTTACATAATAGCCATAGCTTTAGGCTGGAATATGATTTTGAAACTATCTATATTAGTTTTAATTGCGCAAGTATTAAAGGGAAGAATAATTGTTCCTTTAATAATGGGAAAGACAATGAAAATACATCCTATTACTGATATTTTTCTAGTTGTTGGAGCAGCCACTTTAATTGGGCCCATAGGAGCCTTTGTTGTAGTACCATTTTATTCATTGGCAAAGGTCTTTTATAAGCATTTTAGTAAGGAACTAGATGAAAAGATAAAAGAATTTAGAGAATAGAAAAATTTAAGTGTATTAATGTAGAAAAAATACTCAACTATATGTAATGAACTCAGGAAAGGAAGTTATATTAGTTATATCAGGAGTTATGGCATAAAAAAGGGCAAAGACGGTAATGATTAAAAAAGAAGGTTTATCTTCTTTTTTAATACCACATATGAAATGGACCATATGGATTTCTAACATCATATATATTGCCAATATCATATGTTGAAGAAAGACTAAAAAGCATGGAAAAAGCAACTAACATTACTATTCCTCCAAATATTGAAGAGGTAGCAATCAATTCAACAAATGCAATTATTGGTAATAAAAATGATGAAATCTTAAATAATAATAATAGAATATTCTTAAATAATTTCATGAAATCACCTCACTTCTAATATAGGATGGAATGAACTATGTATGGAAACTTTAAGTGATAAGTTATCTTCACTAGTATAAATAATCCAATCACTAAAACCATATTGGGCTAAATAATTTTGAACATAATATTCAAGATCTGATTGACCTTTAAAATTTTCCTTTTCTAATGAATTTATTAACTTATTAAAAAATTCTTCGCTTTCTTGACTCTCATAAGCAGTGTATTTGTTTTTTTTCATAAACTTTAAATTTGTAAGGGAGAAACGTCCTATTTCAAAATGATTATCTGAGCCTAATTTAAAATTTACTCCAATATCAGTTGCTATTTTATCTGTATTATTTGATTCAGCAGAAAAGTTACTATCAATACCAGAGCCATTTTTACTAATAGATATAACTTTGGTAGTTGTAATTGTATCTGTAACTACTCTTGTATTATAATTAAATGCTTTATTACAGTAAAAAATTATGATTAAAGATACTATTATAATAAAACTAGGTAATATGAATTCTTTTAGTTTCAATTTTGGTTTATTTTCTTTCATATTATATCGTCTCCTTTTTGCATATAAAGCCTTAATAATACAATTATATCATATATTCTTATGATATGTAGAAAATGTAATTAGATATAATTATTGTATATTAATATTATATATTTATCGTAAAGATGATTGTAAGACTTAATATTTATTCTTAAATTAGTACCATTTTATTCATTGGTAAAGGTCTTTTATAAGCATTTTAGTAAGGAACTAGATGAAAAGATAAAAGAATTTAGAGAATAGAAAAATTTAAGTGTATTAATGTAGAAAAAATACTTAAAACTACTTATAATTAAACAAAGAAACAAATTCGGGGGATTAGTAGAAATGAATAATAGAAAACGAGTAAAAGAATCTAAAAGGATAGTAGTAAAGGTAGGAACCTCCACTTTAACTTATGATAATGGAAGAATTAATTTGACTAGAATAGAAAAGTTAACTAGGATTTTATCAGATGTAGTGAACTCAGGAAAAGAAGTTATATTAGTTACATCAGGAGCTATTGGGGTTGGGGTATCTAAGTTAAAGCTTAAGGAAAAGCCGAAGACGGTAAGGGAGAAGCAAGCTGTTGCAGCAGTTGGACAGTGTGAGCTTATGCATATATATAGTAAATTTTTTGGCGAGTATAGCCATACGGTAGGACAAGTTTTATTAACTAGAGATGTTGTAGAAGATGATCATATAAGAGAAAATGTATGTAATACCTTTGAAACATTAATTGAAAATAGCATAATACCTATTGTAAATGAAAATGACACTGTTTCTATTGATGAGATAGAGAATATAGTTAAATTTGGTGATAATGATAATTTGTCAGCAATAGTTTCTAAACTTGTAAAAGCTGATCTTTTAATAATTTTATCTGATATAGATGGATTCTATAATTCTGATCCAAGAAAGAATCCAGATTCAATGCTTATAAGAGAAATTGAAGAAATAACAGATGAACTAGAAGAGTGTTGTGGTGGTGCAGGAAGTAACTTAGGTACTGGTGGTATGATTACTAAGTTAACAGCGGCAAGAACTGCAACTGAGTCTGGTGTTGATATGATTTTAGCTAATGGGGAAGATCCAAGGATAATTTTAGAAATATTAGAAGGCAAAGAAATAGGAACTTTATTTGTAAGTCGATAAGAAAATAATGAAAAATTATAAATAATATAAAGTAGGATATAGGAGGGATTAATTATGCGTACTATTGAGAGTTTAGGAAAAAATGCAAAAGAAGCATCTTATGACTTAGGTATTGCATCTACTACAGAGAAAAATAATGCCTTAGAGCTTATGGCACAGGCTCTATTAAATAATAAAGAAGAAATAATTAATGAGAATAAAAAGGATTTAGATGTAGCAGTTCAAAAAGGAACTTCTAAGGCTATGCTGGATAGGCTTGCTTTAAATAAAGAAAGAATAGAAGGCATGGCAAAGGGACTTAGAGATTTAATAGCTTTAGATGATCCAGTAGGTGAAGTTATTGAAATGTGGAAGAGACCTAATGGTCTTCAAATAGGAAAACAAAGAGTTGCAATGGGGGTTATTGGGATAATATATGAAGCTAGACCAAACGTAACTTGCGATGCAGCCGGACTTTGTTTAAAGACAGGAAATGCAGTTATATTAAGAGGTGGAAGTGAAGCTATAAATTCTAATAAGGCAATAGTTAATATACTAACTGAAGCAGTTAAAGAAGCTGGACTTCCAGAAAACTCAATTCAATTAGTTGAAGATACCAGCAGAGAAACAGCAACTAAAATGATGAAATTAAATGAATATATAGATGTTCTAATTCCAAGAGGAGGAGCAGGATTAATACAAGCGGTAGTTAAGAATGCAACAGTTCCAATTATAGAAACAGGAGTAGGTAACTGTCATATATATGTAGATGAAAACTGTGATTTTGAGATGGCTAAAAATATAATTGTAAATGCAAAGGTATCTAGACCATCAGTATGTAATGCAGCAGAAAAAATGCTTATTAATGAAAATATTGCAGATAAATTTTTACCACTTATAGTAAAGGCTTTAAGAGAACATGATGTTGAAATTATAGGTGATGATAAGGTTCAATCAATAATTAATGATGTAACAGCTGCAACTGAAGAAGATTGGAGCAAGGAGTATTTAGACTATATTATAGGAGCTAAGATAGTAAAAAACCTTGATGATGCCATAACTCATATTAATAAGTATGGATCAGGACATTCAGAAGCAATAGTAACTGAAAGCTATAAGAACTCTCAAAAATTCTTAAATAAAGTTAATGCAGCAGCAGTATATGTAAATGCATCTACTAGATTTACAGATGGTGCAGAGTTTGGATTTGGAGCAGAAATAGGTATAAGTACTCAAAAGTTACATGCTAGAGGCCCAATGGGATTAAAAGAACTTACGACTATTAAATATATTATTTATGGAAATGGACAGATAAGATAGAGTGTTGTAGCACAGCGTGTGATGCGCATAATGTAAAATTAAGAATGAATAATGAAATATTAATAAAAAAACTCCCTTAGGAGTTTTTTTATTAATATTTATATATTTTTAAAGGAGCTATCTTGAATATAGCTCCTTTGATTTTAATATTTTATTTTTATGCCCTATTCTTTAACTTGGATGATGATAATCCTAAAAGTATTAATGAAATCACTAATAGTAAGCCTATAGTAGCTACTTCACTACTTAAATTTGAACCATAAAGTATATTACTATTTGATGAATTTATCCAAGTAGTTGGAACTATTTTAGATATATTCTTTAATATATCAGGCATAATATCTCTTGGCCAGAAGCATCCTCCAAGCATTGCAAAAGGTAGTATTATAAGAGTACTTATTGTTCCTGAAATTCTTAAATCCTTTGAATGAGTAGTTATAAATACTCCAAGAGAAATTGTAAACACTCCAAAGATTAAGAACATTGTATATAAGCTTAATGGGGAATCTCCTAAATTAAACTTAAATACATAATTAAATGCAAGGAAGTACAATGTAATTTGAATAAATGTAATTACTAAAAATGCAAGTAAGCTTTGGAATATATAATTAAATCTACTTAAAGGTGTAGTAAATAGTCTAGTAAATACATTCTTTTCTCTATCTTTTAATAAAATATTAGTTGCAGCAGTTGCAGAGAACAGTAAATTAAGCACTATAAAGCCCATTGCAGAATCAGTTTTTGATTTATTACCTTCTCCCTTATCCACACTTGTATATGATAATTTATAAGAACCATCTTCATAATATTTTAAGGCACTATAAAATTTATCTTTATCTCCATTAGAATTTTTAGCAAAGGTCTTTAATACATCTAAGTAGCTATTTAATGATGTACTAAGAGCAGTAGAAGTGTTACCTTCTTTGGCTTCAAAAGTTCTTATAGTAGGATTTTCTCCGTTAATAAGAGATTCAGTATATCCTTCTGGAATAATAAGAGCAAAATCTATATTATTATTTATCAAATCTTCTTGGATCTTATCTTCTCCATCAGTGTTAATTTCAGCCTTATCTTCAATAGTTGAAATTATTTTTTCAGTAACCTCTGTCTTGTCATTATCTATAACAGTTACTTTTAAAGGAGCTGTACCATTAGATCCTGAAAAAGCAATTAACATAAAGATTAGAGGAAGTACAACTAAGAATAGAAGATTCATTTTTCCTCTAAATAGTCTTTTTAATGTTGCTTTAAATATTGTCATGCTATTTCTCTCCTTCCTATTATATTTGCACCTACGAATAGTAGAGCAGAAATAATCCAAAGTCCAATAATAGAAAGAATTATATCGTTATTAGCTCCTCCATAGATACTCTTAAACATAGCATCAGAAGCCAAGTAATTTGGTGTAAGTTTTGATATAGTGCCAAGTACTCCATTAAAGTTTACTTTTACAAAGCCTCCACTTAAGAAAGTAAATATAGGAACTATTACATTCAACAGTGCAAGTCCAATAAGCCCTTTCTTAGTAGCCATTACAGCAAATATACCAAGCATTGTTGATAAGACTGATAATGAAAAAGCAGTCAGTAGTATTATAGGCAAGCTACTACCAAAGTTAACACCAAAGGCTAAGTTCGAAACTAGTAATAATATAAGTACCTGTACCATTATAGTAATAATTACTCCAATAGCTTCACCTATAAATATTTCACCAAGCTTTAAAGGTGTAGATCTAAATCTATATCCAATTGTGCCATAGTATGATTTATCTATAGCGAAATTAGCGTAAATTGATCCATACATTATTATCATAACAAGCATAGTTATTGAATAATAATCAGTTGCAGAAGGCTTTTTACCTGAAACAGTTATTGATTCTTCTTGTAAGTTAGTATTCTTATCAATAGTATAGTTTTTTGATTGTATTTTAGATAATGCTTCTATAGCATTTGCAGAAGAAGCATAAGAATCAACAATTCCCTTTACTATTGAAACTCCTAATTGATTATATTCAGAGCCTATTAATTCTAGTTTATTGACTGATGATTCGTCGTATATTACTAAGGCATCATATTTTCTGTTTTCAATGAGTTTTTTACCTTCATTAATATCAGAAGTTTTCTCAACATTTATAATATCTTTAAGTCCATCTAAATTAATGAAATTATCGAAGGCACTAGCACCTTGACTTGAAGAGTTATTTACATAAAGTAAGTTAACCTTATCTACTGTTCTTGCAGTAAAATCTTCATTGTTTTTAAGTGCATTACCTAGGATTAATATTAAAAATATTGGAATTAATATCATTGTAATAAGGCTTTGAACATCTCTTAGAGATTGGAGGAGTCTGTATTTTACTATAGTTAATATCTTCATAAAGTAATCCCCCTAATCCCTAAGTTTTCTTCCAGTTAATTTAAGGAATACTTCTTCTAATGAAGCTTCTGTTCCATCTTCATGTTTAACTAAAGCCTTTAATTCTTCGTTACTTCCTCTAGCGATTATATTTCCATGATCAATTATACAAATATCAGAACAAATAGCGTCTACTTCCTCCATATAGTGAGATGTATAGATAATAGTTGATCCCTGAGCATTAAGCTTTTGTATAGTTTCTAAAATATTATTTCTTGATTGAGGGTCTATACCAACAGTTGGTTCATCAAGGATTATTAGTTTAGGTTTATGAACTATAGCACAAGCTATATTTAATCTTCTCTTCATACCACCAGAAAATTTAGGTGGAAAATCTTTCTTTCTATCTAATAAGCCTACGAAGTCAAGTGTTTCATTAACAGCTTCTTTTAGCTTCTTTCCTCTTAATCCATATAATTCTCCAAAGAATTTAACATTTTCTTCAGCGGTTAAATCATCTATTAAAGCTAAATCTTGAGGAACTACTCCTAAGTTTTTCTTTATAAATATAGGATCTTCTTTAATATTCTTATCAAATATTTTTACATCGCCTGAATATTTAGAGTAAAGACCACTTAATATGCTTATAGTAGTAGTTTTACCAGCACCATTAGGTCCAAGGAAGCCGAATATTTCGCCTTCTTCAATATCTAGCTCTTTTATATCCACAGCTTTAAAATCTTTATAACTCTTTTCTAAGTTTTTGATTGATATAATCATAATTTCACTCCTTTTATGAACTTTGTTTATCTAAACGTCAAACTTTACGAACGCTGTTCATTTAACTTTATATTTATCATAATACTATGTATAAATTGGTACAATATCTAAAAAGGCTTAAAATAGGGGAAATAGAATTATTTGATTGATATATCTTCTATATAGTCTTTCTTTCTTAAAGAATAGATATGCATCAAATAATAACATACATTAATTTAGAAAAATGAATACAGTAATAAAAAATTAATTGTTTTGTATAATGATTGTAATAATATAACAAGGTAAGTTAATGGAAAATATCACGTTATAATATTATAATTGTAATATATGAAAATTTGTGATAACAAAGGAGATTAAAATGGAAGAAAAATATGAATTTAGAAGTAAATATTTTGATGAACTTAACATAAATGAATTTTATGAAATTGCTAAAGCTAGGTATGAAGTCTTTGCTTGTGAACAAGAAATAACTTGTGAAAATGATTTTGATGATAGAGATAGAGAATGTATTCATCTATTTATAGTAGATAAAGATACTAAAAATGAAAATATAGCTGGATATTGCAGACTATTACCAGCCGGGCTTGCTTATGATGAGGCTTCTATTGGAAGAGTTCTAATTCAAAAGGAATATAGGAATAAGGGGCTAGCTAAAGAAATGATGATAAGAGCGATAGAGGATATAAAAAAGGAATTTAATACAGAAAAAATAACTTTATCAGCTCAAAGTTATATTAAAAATTTGTATAAATCTGTAGGATTTATAGAGGTTTCAGGGGAGTATGACGAAGCGGGAATACCTCACATAAAAATGAAATACGGAATATAATGGTTTAGGAGAGTTTTTATGAGGAAAAATAAATTTAAGAAATGGGGAAAGAGAACTATGGGTATATTTATATCTTTATTTATAGCAAGTTTAATTATTGTTATCTTAGCCATTTCAAGTGTTAATAGTTATAAAAAGTATATTTATAATATAGAAGATATACCTAAAGGCAATGATGCAATAATAGTATTAGGGGCAGGAGTTAGGAGTGATGGAACACCATCTGATATACTGTCTGATAGGCTTGAAACTTCAATAGAGGTATATAACGAAGGAGCAGCAAGTGCATTAATATTAAGTGGTGATCATGGTAGAGAAGAATATAATGAAGTTGGTGCTATGAAGGATTACGTACTTAGTAATAATATAGATGAGAGTACTGTCTTCATGGATCATGCTGGTTTTAGTACCTACGATACTATGTATAGAGCAAAGGAAATTTTTAAGGTTAAGAGTGCAGTAATAGTAACTAATGAGTATCATCTACCTAGAGCCTTGTATATAGCAAGAAAGTTAGGGATAGAGGCCTATGGTGTAAAATCAGATAAAAGAGGGTATCAATTAATGGATAGCTATAAGAAAAGAGAAGTTCTAGCTAAGTTAAAGGACTTTGCTTATGTAAATATTATAAAGCCAGAACCAAAATTCTTAGGCGAGTCAATTCCTGTAAGCACTTCTGATGGAAGGTTAACAGAAGACGATAGAAATTAGATTTTTTAATAAAGCTTTCAAAATGTAAGTTATCGGACAATGTTATGTTCAAGTCTATTAATTTATATTATTGAAAGCTTTTTTGCAAATTTTAGAAGGCAAAGAAGATTTATTGAAAACACAGATATTCCTCCTGTGAATAAAGTGTTAATATTCGTATTTGTTTTAAATATATAGAAAGAAGCTAAAGAATAACCATAAAAATAATTGTATAAATGGATAAAAATAATAATTATACGAAAATATTGAAAAATAGCATTGCTTTAGTACGAATGAAATGATAACATATGAATATAATATTCGATTTTGTTAAGAGGAGTAATTTTTATGGAAAAGTTCTTTAATCTAAAGGAAAATGGTACAGATGTTAAAACTGAATTAATGGCAGGTTTAACTACATTTCTAACAATGGCATATATTTTATTCGTAAATCCATCTATTTTATCAGCAGCTGGAATGGATAAAAATTCAGTGTTTGTAGCTACAATTATTGCAGCCGTAATAGGAACTTTAGTTATGGGACTAGTAGCTAATGTACCTTTTGCTCAAGCACCTGGTATGGGGTTAAATGCGTTTTTTACATTTACAGTAGTGTTAGGTCTTGGTTTTACTTGGCAACAAGCTTTAGCCATGGTATTTATTTGCGGAATTATTAATATAATTATTACAACTACTAAAATAAGAAAAATGATAATACAAGCAATTCCTCATTCACTTCAATATGCAATTTCAGGTGGTATAGGACTATTTATTGCATTTATAGGGATTAAACAAGCTCACTTTATAACTTTTACAGGTGAAGCTGCTGATAAAGTTGCTTCAGCAGGTGACTCAAGCGTATTTAACAGTGTAAATTTAGCAATGACTAATTTTAAGGATCCAGTAGCACTATTAGCTTTAATAGGTCTTGTAATAACAATTGTATTAATGCTTCTTAAATTTAAGGGAGCGATTTTATTAGGTATTCTTTCAACTACAGTTATAGGAATTTTTATGGGAGTAACACAAGTACCAGACCTTTCACAAATTGATTTTGGTATTCCAAGTATGGCACCAACATTTATGAAATTAGATTTTGCAGGGTTATTTAGTGATCCATCTAAGATATTCTTAGTATTTACTACAATATTCGCATTTTCTTTATCAGACACTTTTGATACTATTGGTACTTTCCTTGGAACAGGTAGAAAAGCAGGTATATTTGATGATAAAGATGAAAAGTTATTTGAAGAAGGAAATAATTTCTCTTCAAAATTAGAAAGAGCTTTATTTGCAGATGCTACTGCAACTTCAATTGGCGCACTTTTTGGTACAAGTAATACTACTACTTATGTTGAAAGTGCAGCAGGTATTGGACAAGGTGGAAGAACTGGATTAACTTCAGTAACAGTTGCAGTATTATTCTTACTTTCATTATTTATTTCACCAATTATGGGGATGGTACCAGCTGCAGCAACAGCTCCAGCTTTAATAGTTGTTGGTATTTTAATGATGGAATCATTCAAGAATATTGATTGGGGTACATTCGAAGTAGCTATGCCAGTATTCTTTATAGTAACATTTATGCCTTTCACAGGAAGTATTTCAAATGGTGTAGCTGCAGGATTTGTTACTTATTGTATAGCTAAAGTAGTTAAAAAAGAAGGTAAGGAAGTGCATCCAATAATGTATATAGTTAGTGCATTATTCTTATTAAACTTTATAATTAGCGCACTTTAAGTATAGTAGATAATATATAAATATTTTGGGGATAAAAAATAATTGAATTTAACTGGTGAAATATCATATTGATTAGAATGATATTTCACCAGTTTTTTAATTATATAAAATGGATTTGTAATTATAAGATTATAATGAAATAATAATATTTATATTCTGAACACAATATGCTATATTAAAATTCAAAGCTAATTTTAATTTTTATGGAGGATGTTTATGGGGAAGCCGTATGGTAGGAGCGTTGCATTAATTACAGGAGCGACTACTGGTATAGGATATGAGCTAGCTAAGCTATATGCTAAAGATAAAATTAATTTAATATTAGTTGCAAGGGATGATGAAAAGCTAAGGGAAGTGAAGGAAGAGTTAAGCTTTTATGATATCATGGTTTATACTATCGCTTTAGATTTAGCTGAGGATAACTCTTGTGAAAAAGTATTAGATTTTGTGAATAAAAATAATTTGTCTGTGGATATTTTAATTAATAATGCAGGAATGGGTTCCTTTGGATACTTAAGTGAAATAGATATGGAAAAGGAGCTTAAATTAATAGATGTTAATATTAGAGCTTTAACTGAAATAACAAAAGTATTCTTACCTATTATGATAGGTCATGGGGAAGGAGCTATAATGAATGTGGCTTCAACTGCAGCTTTTTGTGCTGGACCAAAGATGGCTACATATTACGCATCTAAAGCTTACGTGCTTAATTTTACTGAAGCTTTATATGAAGAATTAAGAGATACTGAAATTAAAGTTAGTTGCCTATGTCCAGGACCAGTAAAAACTAGTTTTCAAGAAAAGTCAGGGATACGAAAAAGTGAAGCAGCTAAAAAAGCCTTAATGACAGCTAAGGAAGTTGCAAAAGTAGCTTATAAAGACTTTAATAAGGGAAAACTAATAATAGTCCCAGGGTTTAAAAATAAAGTAATAATATTATTAAATAAATTTATACCTAGGAGTTTATCTAGAAAGATTATTTTAATGATGAACAAAGGATAGGGGAAATTATATGAATAAAAAAATAGAAGAAGTTTTAGATATATATGAGACCTTAATAGAAAATGGAGTTACTTTTTATTATGGAAGTGAAACAATACCAATAGGCGAAGTGACAAGCTTTAATATATTGGGGGATGAAATGCTAGAAATAGAGCTAGATGGATTTAATACTTATGAAGTTAGCACAGATGATTTTATAGAGTATCACTCTAAAGAAGGAGCTAATTATCATACATGGCCTGATATAAGAAAGTTTGATAAAAAACTTTGTGAAATGAAGAGTGAAGAATGAAGAATTAAGGAAGGGATTCAGCTTAGAGCTGAATCCCTTTAATTTTTAATATAATTCACGCCAGTGAATTATATTAATAACTCTTAACTTTTAACTCTTACTTTTTAATTTCTAAATATTACTTCTTCCTTAGAGAACATAAATTTAGCAAACATAATTGAAGCAACTATATAAACTAAATGCCATCCAATTACTAGAGCTATGTGCTTAACATCAAATATTCCAACTGTGAATTCTTTCATTAAACAAATTGCATTAGTTATAGGAATATTAAAGAAAGCTGGATTTATTCCTTTTGCATCCATCATATATGGTAAGAAGGATAAAATCATAGTAGGCATTGTTATTGCAGCTAAGTATGAATTTGCTTCCTTAGTTGATCTAGCATAAATACTTACTGAAATTTGTAATGCTGATAAAGTAACTAAAACTAAGCATCCAACTATTAACATACCTAATATTGTTGCAGGCTCTAAGTTGAAGTTAATACTTTCTTCACCAAAGCTCATAAATTTCTGCATTGAAAATACCATAGCAGCTAAGTTGGCGATTAAGGCTAAAAATGATACTGTACAAAGGGCTGTGATTTTACCCCAAAGTAATGAGGATCTCTTAGCTGAAGTTGAAAGAAGAGGTTCGAAAGTAAATCTTTCTTTTTCACCAGCTCCAAGATCAGCAGCCATACCAACAGTAGAAGAAACCATAAGTATTACTATTAATGTTGGTATCATAGTAAGAAGCATTGATGCAACACCATTTATATTATCATTATCTGTATTTATTCCTGACTTAACATTTACATCAAAAGGTTTAAGGATAGATGGATCTACTCCATTAGCAGTTAACCTTTCTTCAATAATAGTGTTCTTATAATTGTCATAAATATCGCTTACGAAGCTACTAGCTATCATGGATTTATTTGACTCTTCGTCAATTAAAAGATCAATAGTATCATTTTTACCAGCAGCTATATTTTCATCAAAGTTTTCTGGAATATTAATTATAAGTTGAATATCTCCACTCTTTAAGGCTTCTGTAGGTGATTCTACATCAGGGGTTTTAACATTTTCTAAAGCAGTAATAGTTTTAGCCATTAAGGAGTCAGTATCCCCTTCTATATATATGTTTATTTCCTTTTGTACGTCAGTTTGAGCTTGTTCCATTGAAGAAGACATAAACTTAAACATAAGAGGATAAATAAGTATTGGAAGTATCAATGTAAATACTAGAGTTTTTCTATCTCTTACAATATCTAATAATTCCTTTTTTAAGACAGTTATAAAGTTACTCATTTGAATTACCTCCTATTAACTTTAAGAATGTTTCTTCTAAGTCATTATCTCCATACTTTTCTTTTAAATGACTTAAAGTACAATTTTCTATAAGTTTTCCTTTGTGAATTATTACAGTTCTATCACAAAGTTTTTCTACTTCTTTCATAGAGTGGCTAGAAAATAGAATAATCTTATTTTCTTCTTTACATTTTAATATAAAGTCTTGAATAGTTCTTGCAGCACTAACATCAAGCCCTGTTGTAGGTTCATCAAATAGCATAACTGATGGATTATGAACTATAGATCTAGCTATAGATATTTTTTGCTTCATACCTCTAGAGTATTTTCCTACAGGTTTATCAATATAGTCTACCATTTCAAAGTTTTTTGCTAATGCATCAATTCTTTCATTTGCTTCTTTATTGTTCATACCATAAAGATTAGCGAAATATCTAATGTTTTCTCTGCCACTTAATCTATCGTATAAACCAACATCTCCTCCGAAAAGAATACCAATTTCTTTTCTAACTTTTTCTGGATCTGATTTTACATCAATGTCATTTACTTTGATTTCTCCTTCAGATATTTCAAGCATAGTAGAAATCATTCTAAGAGTAGTAGTTTTACCAGCTCCGTTCTCCCCTAGTAGTCCAACAATCTCACCTTTATCTACAGTAAAAGATAGATTATCTACTACTTTTGTTTTTTTAAAGCTTTTACAAAGATTATTCAACTTTAGCATAAAAGCGTCCCCCTTAAACATTTAATAGTATAATAAAACTTAATAAGAGTTATTATATACAACATTATAACGATAAATAATTATACATGCAATATAATTATAAAGTAATTTCCATATATTGAGT
>NZ_JAWGSV010000061.1:0-13994 GCF_032552055.1 Clostridium sp.
TTTTTAAAAGAAAATATACTTACAATAAAAGTAGAAAACATCATACCTATAGTAAATTCATAAAAGTCAATCTCTCTTAGAAACTCATTATATATGCCTAATTTAGCAAAAATAATTTATATATTGCTAACTATACCCATAGTAAGTGGAATTATAAAAAATATTCTTAGTTGTTCTAAATTTCTTCTTTCTGATCCCATAACTCCTCCATAAAATAATATTTGAAATTTCTTCTTAAACTTGTACTATTATATTATAATTGAATTAATTGTATATATATAGTTATTAGGAGGTTATTTTATGAATTATATCGATTTAAGAAGTGATACTGTAACGGAACAACCAGATTTTATGAAGGAAGCTATGTTTAATGCAAAAGTTGGTGATGATGTTTATGGAGATGATCCAACCGTACATAAATTAGAAGTTTTGGCTGCAAGTATTGTAGGAAAGGAAGCAGCGTTATTTGTACCTAGCGGTGCCTTTGGTAATCAATTAT
Source organism: Clostridium sp. (assembly GCF_032552055.1). Taxonomy (GTDB): domain Bacteria; phylum Bacillota; class Clostridia; order Clostridiales; family Clostridiaceae; genus Clostridium. Next base: position 500 of record NZ_JAWGSV010000061.1, read on the forward strand.
CTTTATTTACTCATTGCAGACGAGGAAGTGAAGTAATAATTGCTGATTCCAACCATATTGTTGCTCATGAGGTAGGGGCAAGCGCTGTAATAGCTGGAGTTCAGCTTAGATCTATAGATTCTCCTAATGGAGTTATAAAAGCTAAAGATATAGAAAAAAGAATTCGATTTGAAGATGAAGATATTCACTTTCCTTCAACATCGTTGATTTGTATAGAAAATGCTCATTCAAGTGGTAATGTTCTTACTCTTTCTGAAATGGAAGAAGTATATAATGTAGCTAAAAAATATAACTTACCAGTTCATTTAGATGGTGCTAGAATATTCAATGCTGCTGCATCATTAGATGTAGATGTTAAAGAGATAACTAAATACTGTGACTCAGTAATGTTTTGTTTATCAAAAGGTCTGTGTGCACCAGTTGGTTCAATAGTTGCTGGAAGTAAAGAATTTATTGATAAAGCTAGAAAAAAAAGAAAACTTTTAGGTGGTGGCTTAAGACAATCTGGATATTTAGCTGCTGCTGGAATAGTTGCTTTAGAAAAAATGTCAACTAGATTAAAAGAAGATCATGATAATGCTAAATTACTTGCAGAGGAATTAAATAAAATTCCTGAGGTAGAAGTTGATTTTGATAACTTAAATATAAATATGGTATTTTTTAAATTCAATTCTACTAATATTAACACTAAGGCTTTAGTGAAATATTTCTTAGAAAATAAAATTAAAATAAATGGTATGGAAAATGGAGTAATGAGATTTGTAACTCATTACTGGGTTACAAAAGAAAATGTGCTAGAGGTAGTTAATGTATTAAAAGAATTTTTAAATGCTAAAAAATAAGCAAATTGTTAATTTAAAATAGTAAAGTAATTTACTGCAGATTACTAAAAACCAAAAAAGAAACTCAAGTCATGCCTTGAGTTTCTTCTTTCATTCTTTCATTATTTAATTTCTTCATTTATTAATTACTCAGTTCTTAATGCTTCAACTGGATCTTTCTTAGATGCCATCTTAGCTGGTATAGAACCACCTAACATTGTAAGTAATACACTTATAATTATTAGAATTATTGCATGTACTGGATTTAACACAGCTACACCTTCTAAATCTGTTACTTTATATAATATAGCATTTGTTGGGAATGTTAATAGGTATGCAATTATTATACCTAAAATTCCAGAGCAACTACCAACTATAAAGGTTTCAGCATTAAATACTCTTGTGATATCCTTCTTTCTTGCTCCTAAAGATCTTAAAACACCAATTTCTTTTGTTCTTTCTAGAACAGAAATATAGGTGATAATTCCAACCATTATTAATGAAACAACTAAAGATATTGCAGCAAAGGCTATAAGTACCATAGTTATTGCATCCATTATACTACCTGATAATGTTGCAAAAGTTTTAGCCATATCATTATATAATATTACATCCTCTTTAGTTTTATCTTCATTCCATTTATCAAGATAACTTACAACTGCTTCCTTACTTTCAAAATCCTTAGGATATAAAGTTATCATATAAGGTATTTCAGTTCCTCCAATGGAAGCTAAAATATTCTCCTTAGTATTTTCAGAACTTCTACCTTGAGTTTCGCCTGTAAAGCCTTCTCCTGTAAATACATTATAATCAGCAGCTTCTTGATCTTTTACTACTTCTGAGTTCTTAGCATTATCAATAAAGAATTTGCTTAATTCATCTGAGTAAGCAACTCCTTCTGATAATACTGGAATTTTCACATCTTCTTTTAATCTTAATATTCCTTTTATTTTTAGAGAAATAGCTTTTTCACTATTATAAAGTTCACTCATATCTTTTGGATTTCCGGCTAAAGTATAGAAACTTCCTACCTTTTTATAATAATCATCATTTTGGATAGCTTTAATTTCATATTCAATAATATCATCAAAGGATATTTCTTCTTTACTTGAATCTACTCCTAATGCCTTTAAAATTTCAGTATCTACATTATTATATTCATCAACTACTAGAACTAAATCATTCATTGTTTCTGGATAGCTTCCTGCCAATAAATCATATGAACTTTCTAAATATCCTGCTTTATCACTTTCTAATGAAATAGGATAAGATGATAATCTTAAATCAGACGAATTAATTGGTGTAGCCACACTTCCATCAGTCTTTAAAAGGTTCATATTAACTAGACGAGTATATGAAACACCTGATAAGCTATTTGAATCTATCTTTTCAATATAATCTAAATACTCTTGTGTTATTTTATTATTATGAATAAAAGTATTTTCCTTACTATTATATGGATAAATAAATTTATCCTCTGGATATTTAGTATTATCCTCTTCTTCCTTACCAAGCATTTCTTTTCTCATTTCCTTACTATGTTCCATCATTTCATTCATATCTACTTCAGCAGCTTGCTGAGATATCATAATAGGAAATCCTGATAATGTATCACTCTCAAATATATCTATTTGCTTATCGAAACCATTTGATAAAGATAATATTAGAGCAATACCTATAATACCTATGCTGGATGCAAAGGCTGTTAAAAAAGTTCTCCACTTCTTAGTTCTTATATTCATAGCTGATAACTTTAATGCTGTAAAGAAGCTCATACTAGTTTTTTTAATCTCATAATTATCACTTTTATCTAACTCATTAATAGGTTTAGAATCTGAAATCACACTCCCATCCCTAAACTCTATAATTCTATCTGCATATTCTTCTGCAAGATCTGGATTATGAGTAACCATTATAACTAGTTTATCCTTAGCTATATCTTTAATAATTTCCATTATTTGAACACTAGTTTTAGTATCTAAAGCACCTGTTGGTTCATCAGCTAAAATTATATCTGGATCATTTGCTAGAGCTCTTGCTATAGCAACTCTTTGCATTTGTCCACCTGATAACTGATTAGGTTTCTTATGCATATGTTCCTTTAATCCAACTCTTTCTAAAACTTCTTTTGCCTTATTATGTTTTTCAGAAGCTGATACCCCACTTAAGGTCATACCCATTTCAACATTATCTAATATATTAAGATGTCCAATTAAATTATAACTTTGAAAGATAAATCCTATACTATTATTACGATAAGCATCCCAATCAGAATCTTTAAATTCTTTAGTTGATTTACCATTAATAATTAAGTCTCCACTATCATATTTATCTAATCCACCTATAATATTTAAACATGTAGTTTTACCAGAACCACTTGGCCCTAAAATAGCTACAAATTCACCTTTTCTAAAACTCAAATTTACTTCATTTAATGCAACCTGAGTATAATCTCCAGTTACATAAGACTTTTTAATATTTCTTAGTGATAACATATACCTACTCCCTCTATACTTTATTTAATTCTATATTCTTTCTATTGATGTAGTTTACTTTAGAATAACTTTCCACTTAAAATTCTATAAGACTACAAGATATAAATAACTTATTAAAACATATATTCTATAGTAATTCTTAACTTATATTCTAAGGTTATACATACTATTATAACTAATATAAGAATTATTTTCTATTTTTATATGTAAATCATAAAAAGACTGTTATAAAAATAACTATTTAAGTTATCATTATAACAGTCTAAATTAAACTATTGCTTTATTCTTTTTAATGCAGCTGAATTTAATATTCCCCAAGGTTTATTAAAGTGAGGTTGGAAGAAGAAATCAGTCATAGCTAATTCTTCAACAGTCATATTATTTTGAATTACTACTGAAAGAGTATTCATAAACTCAGTCATATCTACTTTAGATGCAATTTGCCCTCCAACTATTCTCCTACTTTCTACTTCATAAACAATCTTTAATTGTACGTCTTCAAAGGTAGGCATAAATTCCGGTCTATTATTTTCGTGAATAGTAACACTTTCTACCTTTAAGTCAGAAGTACTGTGAGCTGCATCTACTGTAAGCCCAGTTGATGCAATACATACATCATAAATCTTAATTCCTGAAGTACCTTGGGTTCCCATATATTTCAATGTTGGCTTTTCTATATTACTTCCAATTAACATTCCCATTCTTACAGCATTTGTTGCAAGTGGAATATATCGTTTATCATTAGCCGGGTTATATCTTACCATACAGCAATCACCTGCTGCAAAGACATCTTCCCTACTTGTTCTCATATAATCATCTATGATAATTGCTCCATTTTTTAAAGTATCTAATTTTCCTTCAATTAACTTAGTATTTGGTCTAAAGCCAATACATAATACTACTAAATCTCCTTCATATTGAGACTTATCAGTTATTACTTTAGAAACTTTATTGTTATCCCCTTCAAACTTTACTACCTTTTCACCAAGGACTAACTTTATTCCTCTATTAGTAAATTCCTTTTCAGCTATATCAGAAAATTCTTTATCTAAATACTTAGACATAATTCTATCTTCTGCATCTATTAACGTTACTTTCTTACCTAAAACTTGAAAAGCTTCTGCTAGTTCAACCCCTATATAACCTGCACCTATAATAATTACATTATTTGATGAATCTTTCTTCTCATCAATAATTTTTGCATGATGATAGTTTTTACAAAGTAATATATTTTCTAAGTTTATACCTTCTATATTAGGAATAATAGGCCAAGATCCTAAAGTTAAAATTAACTTATCATAACTATCTTCAAACTCTTCATTACTAACTAAGTTTTTTACATTTAATTTCTTATTATCAAAATCTATATTTAAAACTTCATGCTTCATTCTAGTTATAATTCCGCTTTCAGCTAAGTTTTCTGGTGAGTTATAAAAAAGCTTTTCCGGCTCATTTACTACATCACCAACACTTAGAGCAATTCCACATGATAAAAAGGATATATTATCATTTTTTTCGTATACAGTTACCTCTGCATCTGGATGCAATGCTTTTAAATTCACTACAGATGAGGTACCTGCATGAGTACATCCTACAACTACAACTTTCATTTGTATCCTCCTTTAAAAATAAATAATTAATTAAAACCAATACTAGTAATATATTTTGCTAAAAAGTTAATATTATTCTGTTTCTTATATATTTTGAATTACAAATTGAAGCATCTTTAAGCCAACTTGCATAATTTCTTCCATATCAAATTCTGAAAAATCATGAGTTGCACCTTCTAAGGTTATTATCTTAGCTTTATTATTTTTGCTTTCTAATTCATTATATAGTTTTTCTGCATTTTCATATGGTACTATTGTATCTTTCCTACTATGGATTATTAATGTCTTTGGTTCATTTTCATCCACATAGTTTATTGGACTATATTTAGCTAAGATTTCTTCTTTGCTGCTTCCTACAGAATTAATTATTTGCTCTAAATCCCAATTAACATTATCCATATCTAATGTAGTTAAATCTGTTGGTCCAAAAAAGTTAATTAGATATTTCACATCAGAAGGGTAATCTTTAAGATCATCTTCTCCAATAAATTCATTATTATCACTATATGCTGCCATTAATGATAAGTGAGCTCCTGAAGATGCTCCAAGAACACCTATATTTTCAGTATCAAAATTATATTTTTCTTTATTTTTATAAATCCATCTAATAGTATCTTTTACATCAGAAATTTGTTTGTAAAAGTTTTCTTCTCCTCGCATTAACTGATAGCTTGTGCTTATTATAGTAAAGCCTTCTTCTCTAAAGGCATCCAATAAAGGTGATATAGCCTCTGGTATATCTTTACTACCATAAACCCAGCTTCCTCCATGAACATAAAGTAAAACTTTAGATCCACCTTTCACGTCTTTTTTAGGCCCATATATATCTAAGGTTTGAGAAATACCATTAGTATTTTTATATTCTACATCTTTATAATCAATATCTGTACTAGCTTCTAAAAATAAATTATCTTCAATGATACTACTAGGATTTTCTACTCTATTAGAATACTTCTTTACTATATTTATTGTTAAACTTATTTTATCTCTAATTAAAAATGCAAAAACTCCTAAACTTATAAATATTAGAAGTACTATTATTCCTAATGTCTTAAAAAATTTTTTCATAATCTTCTCCTTACTTTTTATTAATAATAGTTTACCATTAATTTATATTATTTTTGTCAATAATAACTAAATAGGTAAATAGAATATATAGAATATGTATTTAGGAAGTGTATTATGAAAAGAAAAATATTTTTATTACTTTTCTCTTTGATTTTCTCTTTTATATTAGTTAGTTGCAATAAACCAAAAGATAATCCCCCTTCAGACGCAACAAACCCTCCAAAGGAAAATATTGAAGAAGGAAATAGCTCTGAAGAAGAAAATAGCTCTAATGAAAATGAATCAAATAGTAATAGTAATGTATCTAAAAAAAATGTTAGACTATTCTACTTTGATACGGTAAAGTATGATCTTTATTATGTAGATAAGGAAATTGAAGTTACTGACAATGCAATTATAAAATCTTTAACTAATGAGCTTCAAAATTATACCCCAAATAATAACTTTTTAAATTTAACTGATAAGGTTAAAATAACATCATCAACCTTAGATGAGTCTACTGGAGTTTTAAAAGTAGTATTTTCATCATCTTATGTTGATAAAATGCTTTTAGGCTCTTCAACAGAAGGTGGACTATTATCCTCATTACTTTCAACTTATGGATATAACTTAAATGTAGAGAAAGTAGCAATTTATTTTGGTGATGAGTTATATACTTCTTTGCGTGGTGATTTACCAAAAGGCTATTTTGATGTTAACTATAACTCAGCTACTCAGTACTCAAAAGATAGCTATAATGCTGATGATACTTCTACATCTACAAACGTAAAAAATATGAACTGTAGAATATACTATTATAACGCTAGTGATGATATGTATTACTATCAAGATAAGTCAATCGAAGTTGTTGACAGTGCTTTAGTAACATCCTTAACTAAAGAATTAAAAAATATACCTAACGATAATTTTTTAAACTATGGAGATAACTTAGCAGTAAAGTCTGCAAAGTTAAATAATGATATCTTAACTGTGGATTTGTCACCATCTTATTATAATATGCTAAGAAGTCTTGGTTCTGGTCCAGAAGCCTCTGCTTTAAAAACCTTAGCCTTAACTTATAGCTATAATTATGGAATTAATAAAGTAATAATTCTTGTCGATGGAAAACCTTACTCTGGAAGTCACTTAATGTTTAATGAAAATGAATTTATAGATATAAATATTACTAATATAAAGGAATACAAACAGTCGTAAAATGCGGAGCATTTTATTAACTAAGAATTAAAAATGGAGAATTAAGGATGTTTTGCACAACAAAACTTAAATTTCATCTTGGTGCAAAGCAGCTTTTTTCAAAACTCTAAAGGAGTTTTTCCTTAATTCTTCATTCTTCATTCTTCATTATTAATTTTTCATTATTTTGCTTCGCAAAATTTAGATTATCACAATAGGATATTTGTTATTCTATTTATTAATAAAAATATTTTTTTGTAAGAATTTTTCCTTACTCTTAATTATATCTTGAGTCATAATTAAGTTCATTTCTTTATTATTGATTTTCGTATCACATATTCTTATACTTTGCTCTCTAATTAATATATCTAGATACTGCTTTACCATTAGAGCATTTCTTAAAGTTAATTTTTCATTTTCGTATAATTCATGTATTGTGCTAGATAAATCATTATCTGAATTAATATCTAATACATATCCTTTACTTTCTAATATTCCCATTGCCATATATACCAATTCTTCTTTACTATAATCTTTAAAGTTTAGCATTGAAGAAAATCTATAGTTAAGCTCTGGATTTATATTCATTAGTTTTCTAATATCCTCTTCTTTACCTGATAGGGTTAATACTGAATTATTGCTGTTCTTATCCATAAATTTAATTAAGTCTTTTATTATTTTATTAGTATACGGTTTTAGTAAGAATTCAGCTCCATCAATATATATTACTTTTCCTATTTGTTTATTTAGAACTTCTTCAAATGATTTATTATTATTTATACAATCTATTGCTTCATCTTTATTTATTTCAACTATATTTTTAGCTTTTACTATTCCCACACTATATAATATTTCTGAGAAAATGTTTAATACAGTCTTCTTTCCTGTACCGACCTTTCCTGTAAATATAATATTCATATATCTATTAATATCAGTAGATAGCCCTAGCTTTTTTCTCTTTTCCTTTACTCTAATAAGCTTATACTGATTTCTTAAAAACTCCTTCGCTTCTTCATTACCAACTAAATTTTTCAAATGTTTTTCTAAATCAAACTCATTGTCATATTGAGAAGTATTTAATTTTTCTATGTCCTTTGCAGTAATTAAATTAATTTCATATGCACTGGTATCCTCTTCAACTATTCTAATACTTTGTTCTCTTATTAGGTTTTCAACATAGTTTCTAACCATTCTTCCATTTCCAGATTGTGAATCTGAATTTTCATAAATATCAACAAAGCTTTTCTTTAAAGAGCTGTATCCATTTTTAGATAACTTAAATCCCTTACCTTCAATTAATCTAATAGACATTTCTAGAAGTTCATTTGGATTATAGTCCTTAAAGTTAGTCCATAAAGGGAATCTTGATCTAAGCCCTATATTTACATCGAAGAAATTCTCCATTTCTTCTTCATAACCAGCTAATATCACTATTACCTCTCTTGAATTATCTTCAATAAGCTTTAATAAAGTTTCTATTGCTTCTCTACCTAAGCTATCATTAGCTAAAGTATATGCCTCATCTATAAATAAAACTCCACCTAAGGCTTCCTTAAATTTTTCTTCTGTTTTCTTAGCGGTTTCTCCTGGAATATTAGAAACAAAGCTTGATCTATCACATTCAACTAATTGACCAATCTTTAATAGTCCCATACTATTTAGCATCTCTGCAACTAATCTTGCTATACTGGTTTTACCTGTGCCTGGGTTACCTGCAAAAACCATATTTAAGTTTTGCTCTATTTCTGTATTTACTCCAACAGATTTTCTTTTTTCTTGAGCTATTAATAACTTATATTGGCTTCTTAAAAGATTTTTAACATCTTCAAGCCCTATAATATTCTTTAGCTTTTCTTCTAAATCAAACTTAGCATTAGCTTTAAAGTTAAAATCTTCTCTCTCTAAAAGATCTATTTCACTTTTATTATTATTTAAATATTTTCTAGAAGAATAAATAATAGCATTTTCAATTATATTTCTTGCAAACCTTGCATTACCTAAATCATTTTTTCCAGTAAGCTGATTTCTAGTAAATAAATCTATCAAATCATTTTTAACATTTTTAGAAATCCTATATCCCTTAGATTTAGCTATTTGAAGGGCTATTTCATACATTTCAGTAGGAGTATAGTCTTCAAAATGAATAATATTCGGAAATCTTGATTTAAGGCCTTGATTTCCCCCTAAAAACTCTTCCATATCTTTTTCATAGCCTGCTAGTATAACAATTAAATTGTTTCGATTATCTTCAATTCCCTTAATTAAAGCATCTACAATTTCTTTTCCAACCCTATCCTCTTCACCTTCATATAAAGAATAAGCTTCATCAATAAATAAAACGCCTCCTAAGGCTGACTTTATAATATCATTAGTTCTTTTTGCTGTTTCACTTACATTATCAGAAATGAAATCTGCCTTACTCACTTCAACTAATGTTCCTTTAGATAATAATCCTAAAGCATTCAAATAATCATACGTTATTCTAGCTGCATTGGTTTTTCCTGTCCCTGCATTTCCTGCAAAAATCATATTTAATGATATATATGAAGTTCTAAGTCCAAGCTTCTCTCTAATTTTTTGCACTTTATGATTGTTTTCTATATTTAATAAAAATTCCTTTAATTCCTTAACTCCAATCATGGCTTCAAGCTTATATTTAACCTCTTCTAATGTAGGTACTGAATACTTTAATAATCTATAAACTGTACTATTAACTCTGCATCTTAAATTATTATTTTCTACATAAACTAAAGCTTTATCTCCTTGCCTTAAACCTTCTTTATTTATTAAATTTATAATTGGATGACTAAAGGTATAATTGATATATTCACTAATATCAAAGCTTCCTTTTTTACTAAAAGAATTTTGTAAGTACTCACAAACCCCATATCTATCTTTATCTAAAGTGGCATCCTTAAATCCTAAAACTATTTGAATTCCAAAATTACTTTTTATCTTTTCTATTTCATTATTTAGTCTTTTTCTTATGATAGAGTTTTTTTCTCTTTCTGTAAGCTCTTTTGTAGTCAATACTTTATCTATATTAGTGAAGGTATTTTCAATTACCTCATCCATTTCATTTTTATCTTCGTAATTATAAATAAATATAAAGAATTTATTATGGCAAATAAATTGATTTATTGTATTTTTTTGGTCTTTTTCAGCTTCAACTAAAAATTTATTCTTTATTGTATAGTTATTTTTTAGGTTAATACATGAATTAGGTTGTATCTTTGATAAAACTTTTATTATTTCATCTGATGCCTTCTCTACATTCTTAAACATTATCCCTTCTGACTTATCACTATTAAGTATTTCATATAAATCACTTAAAAAAGCATTATATCCTAAATTAAAGTTATATGAAGCTAGATCTATTTCTTCAAGTCTTTTCTTACTAATTAATTTTTCTTTATATAATTCTTCAAATACATACCTAATAGATACTTTTTTAAATGTATTTCTTTGACCTGATATTAATAAAATTCCTTTTTCATTTTTCTCAATCTTTGAGATAAAATAATTTGTTATTTCATCAAAAAAATCTTTTTGTCCTATAAACTCTCTATTTAGCTTATTTTTTATCATATATTTTATTTGGTCTTTTTCCATAGTAATTCCTCCTCTTATTTTCTATTTTATATTATTCTAATCTTACTTTTAGTAACTTAATCACTAACTAAGTAAATATATAAATTTGCTTATTACCTCGCCTTGATCTAACCCATAACAAACTTATATTTATATCCTTGAATTCTAAGGGAATAGATTATAAATACTTATATACAGAATAACTTATTAATAATTTCTTATAATATAAAAATGCTGCACCTTAAATAAAGTACAGCACTGTAGATTATATTAATTTATCACTTTTTAACAAATTTAATAATGTTGGATTAAAGTTAAATTCCTTTATTAAATTATCAACTTCACTTAAAGCTTTTTCTTTCTTATCTGAAGATATATTAGATTTCGATGCTCTTATTAAAATATTTTTAGGTGAATGAGCTATATCTATAAACTCTAAAAGTTGAGTTTTATATCCTGCTGCTTCAAGTAAATTTCCACGTACAGCGTCTGTCATTAAAGCAGAAACCCTTTCTTGAATTATACCATATTTTGAAATAATTGATAAGGATTCTGGCTTTATTTGAGCATTAAATTCATGCTGACAACATGGAACTGAAAAAATCATTTTAGCCTTCCACTTAATAGCATTGTATAAAGCATAATCTGTTGCAGTATCGCAAGCATGTAATGTTATTACCATATCAACATTATTCTCATACTTATATCCATTAATATCTCCTAGTTCAAAATGTAAATCATCGTATTTATATCTCTTTGCAATTTCATTACATTTCTTAATAACATCTTCTTTCAAATCTAATCCTATCATTTTAACCTTAATATTTTTAATTTCTACAAAATAATAATATAAAACAAAGGTTAAATATGATTTCCCACAACCAAAATCTAATATCGTAAGCTCTTTATAATTATTTTTTCTTATTTCATCATCAATTATTTCTATAAATCTATTAATTTGCTTATACTTATCGTACTTAGAATTAATAACCTTACCTTCCTTAGTAAAAACACCTAAATCTATCAAAGGCTCAATTATCATACCTTCCTTTAAAATATAATTCTTCTCTTTATTATGACTTTTATTAGCTAAGCTCTTGTTATCAGCCTTCTTTTTACCTAAAAACACTTTTCCCTTTTTAGATATCTTTAAATCAAAGGTAGTAGTGTTAGTCCAAGCACCGAGTTGCTTATAATTATTATGTACTAAATCAATTAGTTTTTTTTCTAATTCATTAGATTCAATATTTTCATGAAAAACTTGCTTATCAGTAAAGCTTTCAACTTGATAATATCTCTTACCTTTTTTATTACTCTTTAATTCAATATTTATTTTATTATATTTAACATCTTTATTTAATTTGTTACTAACAACAATCTTTATTACTTCTTCATTAACAATTTCTCTAATTGCTTTTATTAACTCTTCCACTAAAAACACACCTTTCTAAATATCAATTATAATCTAAAGGTATATAATCTATCAAGAAAATAAAAAAAGTAGTAGCTATGTAATCTAAAATCAACCTACATAGCCACTATAAAGTAAAGTTATAAACTTATCCTTGGTATCTACTTCTTAATAATTCTATTTCCTTTGCATAACCATCTAGTTCATTAGGTGTTTCTAAGAAAAATGGTAAATGCTTAAGTTTTGGATGATTAATTATATTAGTTATTGCATCTAATCCAACAAAGCCTTCTCCAATTTTTTCATGTCTATCTTTATGACTTTTAAATGGGTTTTTGCTATCATTTAAATGAATTGCTTTTAATCTATCTAAACCAATTACTCTATCAAATTCTTCTAAAACTCCATCTAAGTTATTAACAATATCATATCCAGCATCATATATATGGCAAGTATCTAAACATACTCCCATTTTATCTTTTAATTCAACTCTAGATATTATTTCAGCTATTTCTTCAAAAGTTCTTCCAACCTCTGAACCCTTTCCAGCCATAGTTTCTAATAAAACAGTTGTAGTTTGATCTTCTCTTAACACATTATTTAATAAATCTACTATGTAGTTTATTCCAACCTCTACCCCTTGTTTAACATGACTTCCAGGATGGAAATTATATAAATTATTTGGCATAAGCTCCATTCTATTTAAATCATCTTCCATCATTTCTCTTGCAAATTCTCTAGTTCTTTCATCTGCAGAACATGCATTTAATGTATATGGTGCATGAGCTAAAATAGTTGCAAAATTATTTTCTTTCGCTATTTTTAAAAGCCCCTCCATATCCTTCATATCTATATCTTTAGCTTTTCCACCTCTAGGGTTTCTAGTAAAGAATTGAAAAGTATTAGCTCCAATTTCTAACGCTTCTTTTCCCATATTTTCAAAACCTTTTGTTGTTGATAAATGACATCCTATATTTAACATTATTTCCTCCGTAATTGCTTCATTCCTACTTGTTTTTCTTATTTTAATTAACTCAATGATACTATAAGCCTTAGTATTATGGCAAGAGCTAATTAATAGAAATTATTATTTAATAATAAAATAACATATATAGCACTACCTAATAATTAAAAATTAAGAATTAAAGGTTAAAAATTGCTATTGAATCTGATGAAATTGAAAAAAAGACCTATAAAAATAAATTAAACTTATTTTCTCATTATATAATTAAGGAACCTAATCTTTATAATTAAGTTCCTTATTTTACATAATTTAAATTTCTAGTATTATATTATAAAGGTTATAGCAGCTGAAAGGACTCCACC
>NZ_JAWGSV010000062.1:0-13964 GCF_032552055.1 Clostridium sp.
ATATGAAAGTTGATTCATTAATAGAAAAAATTTATCAATTAGTAAGACCTGTAGCTGAGGAACTTCAATATGAGTTATACCATATTGAATATGTAAAAGAAAATGGAGAATATTATTTAAGAATATATATTGATAAAGATGGTGGTATAAGCTTAACGGATTGCGAAAAGGTATCAAGAAGAGTAAGTGATATAATGGATGAAGAAGATCCAATTCCAGTTGCTTATTATCTTGAGGTATCATCACCAGGTCTAAATAGGGGCTTATATACTGAAGCTCACTATGTAATGCAAATTGGAAAAGAAGTACTTATAAGATTTACAAAATCTTTTGAAGGAAAAAAGAATGTAAAAGGTATATTAAGGGAAGTTAAGGAAGATTCAATAGTTGTTGAAGCAGAAAGTTTAATAACTATCCCTAAAGATAAAATAAAATCAGCCAATTTAGAAGGGGAAATTTAATAAGGAGGATATAATAATGAACCAAGAGTTTATAGGTGCTCTTAAAGAAATTGTAAAAGATAAGGGGATTAGCGAAGATTTAATTTTTACTACAATTGAAGATGCATTAGTTGCAGCATATAAGAAAAATTATGCTAGTCCAACTACTTCAGCACAAAACGTAAAAGTTAGTATCAATAGAGAATCAGGTGAAATACATGTATATGCTCAAAAAGTAGTAGTTGAAGATGTGTATGATAATGTTACAGAAATCTCTATAGAAGAAGCTAAGGAAATTAGCCCAAGATATGATCTAGATGATATAGTAGATTTAGAGGTAACTCCAAAGAATTTTGGTAGAGTTGCAGCTCAACTTGCAAAGGGTGTTGTTACTCAAAGAATAAGAGAAGCAGAAAGAAATATAGTTTATTCAGAATATAAAGAATTAGAATATGATATTATTTCTGGAACTGTATTAAGAAAAGATAAGGGAAATGTCTTTGTTAACTTAGGAAGAATAGAAACATCTATTGGACCAAATGAGCAAATTCCTGGAGAAGACTATAAATTTAACGAAAGAATTAAATTATATGTAGTTGAAGTTAAGAATGGTTCAAAAGGAGCACAAATATTAGTATCTAGAACACATCCTGGCTTAGTTAAGAGACTTTTTGAGTTAGAAGTGCCTGAAATATATGAAGGTGTTGTTGAAATTAAGAGCATTTCAAGAGAAGCTGGTTCAAGAAGTAAGATAGCAGTTCATTCTAATGATGAAAATGTTGATCCGATGGGTGCATGTGTTGGACCAAAGGGCGCTAGAGTTCAAAATATCGTAAATGAATTAAAAGGTGAAAAAATCGATATTATTAAATGGAGCAAAAATCCAGAAGAATTTATAGCAGCATCATTAAGTCCAGCTAAGGTATTAGAAGTTGAGGTATGTGAAGAAAATAAATCTGCTAAAGTAGTTGTTGAAGATAACCAATTATCTTTAGCAATAGGAAAAGAAGGTCAAAATGTTAGACTTGCAGCTAAGCTTACTAACTGGAAAATTGACATTAAAAGTAAATCTCAAGCAGATGCAATAAAGACAGAAGAAAAAGAAATCGAAGAAGATATAGTTATTGAATAAGGAGGATTTTTTATGAAAGTAAAGAAAATTCCTTTAAGAATGTGTACAGGATGTATGGAAATGAAACCCAAAAAGGAACTTATACGTGTAGTTAAGAGTCCTGAAGGAGAGGTTTCAGTAGATTTAACTGGCAAAAAGTCAGGAAGAGGCGCTTATGTTTGTAAAAATGAAGAGTGTCTAGAAAAAGCTTTTAAAGCTAAGAGATTATCTAGAAATTTAGATATTGCAATTAGTGAAGAAGTATATAACAAATTAAGGGAAGAAATAAACAATGGATAAGTTTTTTAATTTTTTAGGTTTAGCTAAAAGATCAGGCAATATAATTGAAGGCTATAGCAAATGCGATGAAGCCAGAAATAAGAAATCAATATCTTTATTTATAATATCTAATGATGCGTCAGAAAGTACAAAAAAGAAGTTTAAAAAGCATTGTTTAGCAAAGAATATAAAAGTAATAGAAGATTTTACAAAAGAAGAACTAGGAAATTCCATTGGAAGAGAAGAAGTGAAAATATTAGCTATATTAGATAGCAATATGGCAAATAAGCTTTCTACCCTTTATGATGAGATAAGATAAAAATTTAACCGGGGGTGATTTTATTGTCAAAAATCAGAGTATATGAATTGGCAAAAGAACTTAATATTAGCTCAAAGGAGCTTATAGAACTATT
The DNA here is from genome assembly GCF_032552055.1 of Clostridium sp. Lineage (GTDB taxonomy): Bacteria > Bacillota > Clostridia > Clostridiales > Clostridiaceae > Clostridium. The sequence goes on from NZ_JAWGSV010000062.1 coordinate 2,244, forward strand.
AATGAATGAATTTAGCGTGGATGTTAAAAATCATATGAGCGTTATAGAAGATGAAGATGCAGAATTAATCAAGGAATTACTTGGTGAACAAGAAGCTTCAGAAGATAAGACTATAGTAGACGAATATGAAGAACAACTACAAGAAGAAGTAAATAATCAAGCTAAAAAGAAAAAGAAGAGAAAAAATCAAGAAGAGGCTGATGTAGTTGGTGAAGGTGGTTCAGGAGTTGTTGAAATAGGTGAAACTATAACAGTTAAAGAATTAGCTGAAAAATTAGGTAAGCCTACAGCAGACGTAATTAAAACTCTTATTTTCACTGGAGTTATGGCAGCTATAAATCAAGAGATAGATTTTGCAACTGCAGAAAAAGTATGTGAAAAATATGAGTGTTTAGTAGTTAAAAAAGAAGAAAAAGAAGAATTAGAAATAGTAGAAGAAGAAGAAGTAATTGAAGAAAACTTAGTAAAGAGACCACCTATAGTTACAGTAATGGGTCACGTTGACCATGGTAAGACTTCTCTTTTAGATGCTATAAGAAAAGCTAATGTAACATCTAGAGAAGCTGGTGGTATAACTCAACATATTGGTGCTTATACAGTAAACTTAAATGGAGAAAAGCTTACATTTTTAGATACTCCAGGTCACGAAGCCTTTACTGCTATGAGAGCTAGAGGAGCACAAATTACTGATGTAGTAATTTTAGTTGTTGCGGCTGATGATGGTATTATGCCTCAAACTAAGGAAGCAATAAACCACTGTAAGGCAGCAGGAGTTCCTATGATTGTTGCTATAAACAAGATAGATAGACCAGGAGCTAATATTGAGAGAGTTAAGCAAGAACTTACTGAACATGAGTTAGTTGCAGAAGATTGGGGCGGAGATACTATTTGTGTTCCAGTTTCAGCTAAAACAGGTGAAAACCTAGAGCAATTATTAGAAATGGTATTATTAACTTCTGAAATGTCTGAACTTCAAGCTGATCCTAAGAGAAAAGCAAAGGGTACAGTTATAGAAGCTAAATTAGATAAAGGTAGAGGTGCAGTTGCTACTTTACTTATTCAAAATGGAACATTACATGTTGGAGATTCAATTTTAGTTGGATCAACATATGGTAGAATAAGAGCTATGTTTGATGATAAGGGTAAATCTATTAAATCAGCAGGTCCTTCAATTCCAGTTGAGATATTAGGACTTTCAGAAGTTCCATCTGCTGGAGATAGATTCGCTGTAGTTAAAGATGAAAAGACTGCAAGAAACATGGCAGAAACAAGAAAGCAAAAGATTAAGGATGAAAGTTTCCATTCACAAAACAGAGTATCTCTTGAAGATTTATATAGCCAAATTCAAGAGGGCACAGTTAAGGAACTTGGAATAATAGTTAAGGCTGACGTTCAAGGTTCGGTTCAAGCAATTAAGCAATCATTAGAAAAACTTTCTACTGAAGATGTTAAGGTAAGAGTTATTCATGGTGGAGTTGGAGCTATAACTGAAACAGATGTAACTTTAGCAACAGCATCAAATGCATTACTTATAGGATTTAATGTAAGACCAGATTCTAATGCTAGCGTTATAGCAGATAAAGATGGCGTTGAAATTAAAACTTATAGAATTATTTATGATGCTATAGAAGATGTAAAATCAGCAATGATTGGTATGCTAGATCCAGAGTATAAAGAAGTTATAAATGGTAAGGCAGAAGTAAGAATGGTATATAAGATTTCAAGCATTGGTACAATTGCTGGAAGTTATGTATTAGATGGTAAGATTTTAAGAAACTCTGAAGTTAGAGTTATAAGAGATGGAGTAGTAATATTCGAATCTACATTAGCTTCACTTAAGAGATTTAAAGATGATGCTAAGGAAGTTAGTAAAGGATATGAATGTGGATTAAGCGTAGAAAAGTTTAATGACATTAAAGAAGGCGATATTATAGAATCCTTTAGCATGCAAGCAGTTGAAAGAAAGCAGCTTTAATTAAAGAGGTGAGTTTATGGCTAATTATAGAGGCGGAAGGATAAACGAAGAAGTTAGAAGAGAAATAAGCGTTATTATTAGAGATGAAATTAAAGACCCTAGAATGAAAGCTATGGTTTCAGTTACATCTGTTAAAGTAAGTAAAGATTTAAGATATGCAAAGGTCTTTGTAAGTATTTTTGGGAAAAACGAAGAAGAGAAAAATGAAACTTTTGCAGCCTTAAAGAGTGCAAGCGGATATATTAGAAGAGAAATAGGTCAAAGAATCAATCTTAGAAATACCCCTCAAATTTTATTTGAGTTAGATGATTCTATAACTTATAGTATGAAGATAGAAGAGCTAATAGATAAGGTTAAAGATAAATAATGAATACCTTAGAAAATATAGCAAGTTTAATATATAAGGCAAGTAAAATAGGCATTACCTATCATGTATCACCTGACGGTGATGCAGTAGGTAGTGCACTTGCACTATTAAATGCTTTAAAGCTAATAAAAAAAGACGCTTATTTAATATCAAAGGACATAATCTCTGAAAACCTTCAATTTTTAAAAAGATCAAATGAAGCTACTGGAAATTTAATATCTCCTATTGACTGTACTGATATAGTTATAGTATTAGACTGTGGCAATTATGATAGAATATCAGCAGATTTATCAGGATATAAGGGGACTATTATAAATATAGATCACCATATTTCAAATGATAAATATGGACACTTAAATTATGTAGATATAAATGCAGCAGCGACTGCAGAAATAGTCTATGAGTTATTAGAGTGTTTAGGATTAGATCTTAATGAGAAATCTACTGAAAAGTTAGAAATCGGAACATGTCTTTACACATCATTAGTAACAGATACAGGTGGTTTTAGACATTCAAATGTAACTTCAAGAACACATAAGATAGCTTCAAAACTAAAAGGTATTGGAGTCAATAATACTTTTATATATCAAAGTTTATTTGATAATAATACATTTGAAAAGATAAGACTAACAGGTAGAGCCATAAATGATATGGAATTACTGTTTGATAGGAAAGTATCTTTAATTAAAATACCTAAATCTTATGCAGAAGACCTTGGTATAGAAATTGGTGATACTTCAGATATAATCTCTTTTGGACTTCAAATAAAGGGAGTAGAAATTGCAGTATTAATTAAAGAAACTGATATTGGAGTTAAGGCTAGTTTAAGATCTAAAAATGATTTTGATGTAAGAAAGATTGCGGGAGCTTTAGGTGGCGGAGGTCATGTTAAGGCTGCTGGAATTGCATTAAAAGGATTAACTTTAGATGAAGCAAAGGATAAAATTTTAGATGAAATAGAGAAAGAGTTACTGTAATGGATGGAGTAATTAATGTTTTTAAAAATACTGGAATGACATCTTTTGATGTTGTAAGAGTAATAAAGAAGACTTTAGGTGAGAAAAAGGTTGGACATACTGGTACTTTAGATCCTGAAGCTTCAGGGGTTTTACCTATATGTGTAGGAAAAGCAACTAAAATTATAGACTATATTATGGATTCAGATAAGGTTTATGAGGTAGAATTTAAACTAGGTATAAAGACTACTACATATGACTTAGAAGGTGAAATAATTGAAAAAAAAGATCCATCAAGTTTAATTAATAGTGAAATTTCAAAGGCTATATTTTCTTTTGAAAGAGAATATAGTCAAGTACCACCGATGTATTCTGCTTTAAAACAAAATGGTGTAAGGTTATATGAACTTGCAAGACAAGGAATTGAAGTGGAAAGGAAAGGGCGACTAATAAGCATTTATAAAATCGAGGATGTTGAAATCAATAATCCTTATGTAAAAATGAAGGTTACTTGCTCTAAGGGTACTTACATAAGAAGTCTCTGTTTTGATATTGGTGAAATTCTTGGTGTTGGTGCTGCAATGACTAAACTTAAAAGAAGTAAAACATCAAAATTTACTGAAGAAGAGGCTATAAATATAAGTGATATTACATTAGATAATATAAAGGATTATATTATTAGTATAGATGATGCTTTAGATAATTATGAAAAACTAGTAGTTTCAAATAATTTTTCAAAATTATTGATAAATGGAGTTAAAGTCTTTGACAAAAGACTTACAAAGGATAAAATAGAAATAGGAAGACTATATAGAGTCTATGACGAAAATTCTAAGTTTATAGGTCTTGGAAAAGGTGATCAAAAAGGCTTTAAGATAGAAAAATTGCTAATTAATTAGGGGTGTAGGATATGCTAGTAATAGATGATAATATTATAGAAAATAAAGAAAATAATAACTATGTTGCATTAGGAAGTTTTGATGGACTTCATTATGGACACCTATCCCTAGTAAGAAAGACTGTCCAGGTGGCTAAAGAAGAAAATGGCAAAAGCATGGTTTTTACTTATAAAAATCATCCTAAAACTCTTGTAAGTCCTGATAATGTACCTAAACTAATTATGGATTTAGATACAAAGCTTCAGTATTTAGAGGAAGAAAATGTTGATATTGTTGTTTTAAGAACTTTTACTAAAGAATTTATGTCAATTACAGCTGAAGATTTTATTAAGCTTCTTTGTGAAGATTATAATGTAAAAGGAATAGTTGTAGGATTTAATTTTAGATTTGGACATAAAAACTTAGGTGATGTTGAGTTACTTAAAAAGCTTCAAGATAAATATGGATATAAATTATATATAATAGATCAATATAATTATGAAAGCGAAGTAATAAGCAGTACTAGAATAAGAAAATCCCTTGTGGAAGGAAATGTTAGTAAGGCTACAGAAATGCTGTCAAAGCCATACTTAATTAAAGGTAAAGTAATTCATGGTAAGAAGCTTGGAAGAACTATAGGATTTCCAACAGCTAATTTAGAATTTAGTGATAAGATGGTCATCCCTAAAAAAGGTGTTTACTATACTAATGTAATATATGGTGATGAGAAGTTTAAAGGATTAACTTCAGTTGGGAATAATCCAACAGTTAATGGGACAGAATTAACTATAGAAACTTTCATTTTAAATTTTGATAAAATGATTTATGGAGAAGAGATTAAAGTTTATTTTGTGGAAAGAATAAGAGACGAAGTAAAATTTGATTCTTTAGATGAAATGGTTAATCAAATAAAAAAAGATGAAGAATTTATAAAGAATAGAGATATAATAATTTAATTATGTAAAATTATAATTTACAATAAGATTATGATTTGTTATAATATCAAGGAAGAACCTAATTCTATGATTTGAGGATGCCATCTCATTTCTTGGATATAGGGGATAATATTACGGAGGTGCGATTAATGGACGCAATAAGAAAGCAAGAAATAATTAAAGAACACGGAAGACACGAAGGAGATACTGGTTCTCCAGAAGTGCAAATAGCATTATTAACAGAAAGAATCAATTCTTTAACTGGCCACTTAAAAATGCATAAGAAAGATCACCACTCAAGAAGAGGTCTTTTAATGATGGTTGGTAGAAGAAGAGGTCTTTTAAACTACTTAGCTGAACAAGATATCGAAAGATACAGAGCTATAATCAAAAAATTAGGCTTAAGAAGATAGTCCTTAGAGCGGTTTTTTAAGCCGCTCTATTATTTTAACAAATTTGAATGATAAGAAAGTAGCCTTGAAGGGAGGTAACAAAATGAACAATGTAATGAAAACTACCATAGCAGGAAGAGAATTAAAACTTGAATTTGGCAAGGTTGGAATGCTATCTAATGTAGCATCTTTTATTAGTTATGGAGACACAGTTATTTTAACAAATGTTAATGCTTCAGAAAAACCAAGAGAGGGGATTGATTTCTTTCCTTTAAGTGTTGAATATGAAGAAAGACTTTATTCAGTAGGAAAAATCCCAGGTGGATTTATAAAAAGAGAGGGTAGACCTTCAGAAAATGCTATCCTATTTGGAAGAGCAGTTGATAGACCTCTTAGACCTTTATTCCCAAAAGGATATAGAAATGATGTGCAAGTAGTATGTACAGTAGTATCTGTAGAAAAAGACAATTTACCAGAAATCTTAGCAATTAATGCAGCCTCATTATCATTATGCTTATCAAGCATTCCTTTTACAACACCTGTTGCAGCTGTGCAAGTAGGTCTAATCGATGGAAATTTCGTTTTAAATCCAACATCCAAAGAAAGAGAAGAAAGTATTCTTCAATTAACAGTTTGTGCAACTAGCGAAAGAGTAATGATGATTGAAGCTGGTGGCTTAGAAATAGCAGAAGATGTTATGCTTGATGCAATAAAATTTGGTTTTGATAGTTGTCAAGATATAATCAAATTCCAAGAAGAAGCTATGGAAAAGTTTGGTAAGGAAAAGATCGTACCAGAATTATATAAACCAAGTGTAGAGCTTGAAGAAGAAATAAAAGCTTTTGCTGGTGAAATGGTAAAAGAAGCTATGTGGATTTCTGATAAAGATGAAAGAAACGCTGCAATAGACGTAGTTACTGAAAAGGTTTATGCAGAATTTGAGGAAAAATATCCTGAAAATGTAGCAGATATTAAAGAAATATTATACAACCTACAAAAAGAAGTAGTAAGAGATATGCTTTTAAATCATCATAGAAGACCAGATGAAAGAGCATTTGATGAAGTTAGACCTATATCATGTGAGGTGGGAATACTTCCAAGAACTCATGGAACAGGTTTATTTACTAGAGGATTAACTCAAGTTATGACTGTAGCAACTTTAGGTGCAGTTGGTGATATTCAAATTATAGACGGTATAGGTGAAGCAGAATCTAAGAGATATATGCATCACTATAACTTCCCTGCTTATTCAGTTGGTGAAGTAAGACCTTTAAGGGGACCAGGTAGAAGAGAAATAGGTCATGGTGCTTTAGCAGAAAGAGCTCTTGAGCCACTAATACCTTCTGAAGAAGAATTCCCATACACTATAAGATTAGTATCTGAAGTATTAAGTTCAAATGGATCAACTTCTCAAGCATCAGTTTGTGGAAGTACATTAGCATTATTAGATGCAGGGGTTCCTCTAAAGAGACCAGCAGCTGGTATAGCAATGGGGCTTATAACTTCTGAAGATTTAAGTAGAGAAGAAGTTTTAACAGATATTCAAGGAATTGAAGATTTCTTTGCAGACATGGACTTTAAAGTAGCAGGTACTGTTGAAGGTATTACTTCTATTCAAGTTGATACTAAAATTAAAGGACTTAGCTTTAAGGTAATTGAAGATGCTATAAGAGGAGCTAGAAAAGCTAGACTTCATATATTAGATAAGATTAGCGAATGTATTCCAGATGCAAGAAAAGAAGTATCTGAATTTGCTCCAAAAACTTCTATCATTTCTATAGATCCTGAAAAAATCAGAGATGTAATAGGAGCTGGTGGTAAGGTAATTAATAAGATTATCGAAGAAACTGGAGTTAAGATCGATATTAAGGAAGACGGTACAGTATTTGTATCATCACCTGATCATGAAGGCGTTAAAAAAGCACTTTCAATTATCGATGGCTTAACTAAAGAAGTTAAAGCAGGAGAAGTTTACTTAGGAAAAGTAACTAAAATAGCTACTTTTGGTGCTTTTGTTGAAATCTTACCTAATAAAGAAGGATTATGTCATATTTCTAAGCTTGATAAAGCAAGAGTAAATAAAGTTGAAGATGTTGTATCAGTTGGAGACGAAATATTAGTTAAAGTAACTGAAATAGATAATCAAGGTAGAATTAATTTATCTAGAAAAGATGCTTTAGTAGATACTTCTGAAGAAGAAAAGACTGAATAAAAAATGTAAGCAAAGGGCAATTTATTGCCTTTTTTTCTTTATACGATAAAATTTTAAATATATTTACATAAGTTGAGTTATAATAGAATAATATAACTATAGTTCGATTGATTTTTCGCATTATTGGGAATTATAAAGTGATTCTAAGCTTCAGGTGGAGTTTTCTTAAAAAGTAGAGAACCAAAATCTTGCATTTTGTGTGATTCACTTTCACGGAGTGCAGGAATACCATACTCCATCTGAAGCTTAGAAGAACTAATCCAGGGCATAGCAGTGCTTAGCTCCCACTTATAGAAGGTAGGAGTGTTAGCAGTAGTAGCAATCGGATAAAATATTTTGATTAAAAGTGAATATTAATAACAGGTTATAAATAGAAATAATAATTTAAGGAGGAAAGATGTTTAACACATATAAACTAAAAAATGGATTAAGAGTAGTAACAGAATATATAGAACATGTAAATTCAATAAGCATTGGTGTTATGGTTCAAAATGGTTCTAGAAATGAAGAGTTAAATGTAAATGGAATTTCTCATTTTATAGAGCATATGTTCTTTAAAGGGACAGAAAAAAGAACTTCAAAAGAAATAGTTCAAGAGATAGAAAATGTAGGTGGGCAAATAAATGCATATACAAGCAAGGAAGCTACTTGTTATTATATAAAGTCATTAAATACCCATATAGATTTAGCTATTGATATATTATCTGATATGATAATAAATTCTAAATTTGATGATGAAGAAATAAAGAAAGAGCAAGGGGTAGTTATTGAAGAGATAAATATGAGTGAAGATTCTCCAGAAGATGTATTAGATAATAATCAAGCTAAAGCAATATTTGGAGAAAATTCATTAGCTTACCCTATTTTAGGAAGTATTGAAAATATAAAGTCATTTAATAGTAAAAAAATAAAAGATTTTATCAATTCTAAATATACTCCATATAATTCTGTAATTTCTATTTGTGGAAAGTTTGATGAAAAGGAATTAATAAAAAAATTAGAAGATGCCTTTGGGCCTTGGAGTGGAGCAGAGGATTATGTTCCTACTTATAATACTCCAATATTGCTAAGTGATAGTGTTTATACAAATAAACAAATTGAACAACTTCATATTAATTTGGCTTTAAAAGGACTTCCATATGGTCATGATAAGGCATATGCACTAATAATGTTGAATAATATTTTAGGTGGAGGTGCATCATCAATATTATTCCAAAATGTAAGGGAAGAGCTAGGACTTTGTTATACTATTTATTCATATAGTCATCCATATCTTGGAGTTGGATTGAATAATATCTATACTGGAGTTAGTAAGCAATCAGCTAAAAAGGCCATAGAAGTAATTAACAAAGAATTAAAAAACTTTGCTAATAAAGGTATATCAGAAGATATATTAGCAATAAACAAAGAAAAGATTAAGGCTAATTATATATTAGGACTAGAAAGCACTTCTTCAAGAATGTTCGCAAATGCAAAAAATATGTTACTGCAAAATAAAATAAAAACTCAAGAAGAAGTTATAAATAAAATTAACAATATAAATGGCGATGACATAAATTATGTATTAGATACTTGCTTTAAACCAGGCATAATCAGTACAGCTTATGTAGGTCAAGATATTGATTATAAGGAATTAAATAATATTATAGAACCTAATATTAGAGCTTATGACAATTCAGCTAACGAAAGTATTTCTAGAGTATAGCCTTAAAATTAGAGTAATAATCTCTTCAATACTAGCATAAGATTTACATAAGATAATATGGAGGTGAATCTTATGCTAAGAGGAGATAAGAAAAAAGAGGCTTATTATGATGAAGAGTCTAAAAAGGAGTCAAGATACAGACTTCTAAGTGATTTAGAAAGATATGAAATATTTAATACTGAAGAGGCAGAAAAATATGATACACAACAAGCTTTAGATTTTATTATTGATGAAAATGGTAATTTACAATTTATAGTTGCTGCTGTTGCTGGAAGTAAACTTGGATTATTCGGCGGAAGAGAATATGTTGAGATTCCTTGGAACTACATTACTAAAGTAGGTACTAATGTAATAGTAGTGTCCGCTGATAAAGATAAGATTAAAAGAGCAAGGGCGTAATTTAAGGAGGTAGCTAGCTGCTTGAAGGTTATTATACAAAAGTTCGGTGGAACATCAGTATCCACAGCTCAAAGAAGAACTCAAGTAGTAGCAAAGGTAAAGGCTGCAATAGAAAAAGGCTATTCCCCAGTTTTAGTAGTATCAGCTATGGGAAGACTAGGAGAACCTTATGCTACAGATACTCTATTATCTTTAATAGATAATAAGTTTAAGAAAAATAACCTACAAGCTGTAGATATGATTATGTGCTGTGGTGAAATAATCAGTTCAGTAATAATAAGTAATATATTAGAAAATGAAGGGATTAAATCAATGCCACTTACAGGTGGGCAAGCAGGTATAATTACAGATGATGATTTTTCTTGTGCAGAATTAATTTGTACAAGTTCAGATAAAATACTAAAGCTAATAGAGCAGGGTATAACTCCTGTAGTATCAGGTTTTCAAGGTATAAGTGAATCAGGGTTCTTTACTACCCTTGGAAGAGGGGGAAGTGATACTTCAGCATGTATATTAGGTGAAGCGTTAAATGCTGAAGAAATTGAAATATATACAGATGTAGATGGTATGATGACTGCAGATCCAAGAATAGTTAGAAATGCTGCTTTAATTACTACAATAACTTATAATGAGAGTTTTCAACTTGCAGAAAAGGGTGCCAAAGTAATTCATCCCAAAGCAGTTGAATGTGCTAGAAAAGCTAATATACCACTAGTTATTAAGAATACTATGAGTGATTCTAAAGGTACATTAATTAATAGTGTAGGAGATAAAAATTATAATAAAATTATATCCGGAATTACTCACTTAAATAATAGAACACAAATTACTTTAAATAATAAGGATAATAAAGATAATAAAAATTATAGATATCTACTTGAAATATTGGCAGAAAACAATATTAGTTTAGATTTAATTAATATTTTCCCTAGTGAACAAATATTTACTATAGACTCAAATAAAAAAGAAAAGGCTGTAGGGATTCTTAATAATTGTAACTTAAAATATAAAATACTAGATGAATGTAGTAATGTTGCAATAGTTGGAGCTAATATGAGAGGTGTACCAGGTATTATGTCTAAAATAATTAAAGTTTTAGATGAAAATTCAATTGAAATACTTCAAACTGCGGATTCAAATATGACAATATGGTGCTTAATTAAGAGTGAAAATATAGAAAAGGCATTAAATTTATTACATGCCTCTTTTCAATTAGGTGAATAAATAAAATCCTCTTGTATAAACTAAAATTATACAGGAGGATTTTATTATGCAAAAAAACTTATATTCATCAAATATAGAAAACGATACTGAAGAACAAGAAGAGGAAAATAGAATTAAAGAGGCAAAAGAAAAAAGAGAAGAAATTGTAGAACTTGGTAACGAAAATGCTGTAAATAAAGATGAGAGTATTCAAATATTACCTATTATTGGTCAAATAGAGGGACATCAAGTATTACCAGCTCAAACTAAATCTACAAAGTATGAACATGTAATTCCTCAAATAATTTCTATGGAAAGAAATGAAAATGTAAAAGGAATACTTATTATACTAAATACTGTAGGTGGAGATGTTGAAGCAGGCCTTGCTATTTCAGAAATGATAAATTCATTATCAAAGCCAACAGTTTCTATAGTAATAGGAGGTGGGCATTCAATAGGAGTTCCCTTAGCTACATCATCAAGTTATTCTTTTATTACACCTTCAGCAACTATGATAGTTCATCCAATAAGGATGAATGGTTTTGTTATTGGAGTAGCACAAACTTTTAATTATTTCCAAAAGATGCAAGAAAGAATAGATAACTTCATAGTTAGGACTTCAAAAATCAATAAAGAAGATTTAAAAGAAATGATGCTAAGATCTGATGAATTACTTAATGATATGGGTACTATTTTAAT
>NZ_JAWGSV010000063.1:0-13945 GCF_032552055.1 Clostridium sp.
ATATATTATTAGATGCTTCCTTAGATGTTTCTGCAAGGGATCTAATCTCATCAGCAACTACAGCAAATCCCTTCCCTGCTTCACCTACTCTTGCAGCCTCAATAGCAGCATTTAATGCTAATAGATTAGTTTGATCTGCAATATCATCTATTAATACAAATATGTTCTTTACTGTGTCTATATCATTATTCATAGCTTTAATTCCTTCAGTAAAGATTGAAAATTTATTATCAAAATTATTTATAGATTTAATTAAATGTCGCATATCATCATTGCTTTTTTCTGAATCACTATCAATAGTTTCAGATACTTTTTTAATTCTATTTATATTAATTTGAGCTTCCTTAATACTATCTCCTAACACTTCTACAATATTAACTATATTTAAAAGTTCATTAGATTGCTTTTCAGTTCCACTTGCTACTTCATTCATAGCTAAGTAAATATTTTCTGTAGAACTATTTAGCACTTCAGAAATATAAGCTAAGTTAGCAGAATCCTCTAAAGTATCATTTGAATGATTTTGTATTCCAATTATCATATCTGCTACAGTAGCTCTTGTAGATTCTACTGCCCTACATATGTTACCAACTTCATCATTCCTATCTAAATATTTTTTATGAAAATCAACTTGTAAATTTCCCTTTGAGAATTCATCCATAGTATTTTTAATTAAATCAAGTATTTTATCTAATCCTTTAATAATTAATTTAACTAATAACATACTTACAATAATTGTAATAATAGATGAAACAATAAGCCAAGCTGCTAATTCCTTTAACTCTCCTAATAAAGATGCTTTAGTTATTGAAACTCCTATAGACCAATTAGCACTATCTATTGCAGAGTAAGCTATGTATCCCTTTTCCTTTCCCATCCTATAAGCTTCTACATTGCTATCACCCTTAATCATATTATTATGAATATTAATAATTTCAGAGTAACTATTTTCTGAACTCTTATCAGCAATATAGTTTTTTGTCCCATCACCTATTAAATAATTTTTATCAAAAATAATATTAGCATCTTTATCTAAAATAAATATTTTTGAATTGTCAAACTCGCTTATATTGTTTAGAAAAGAAGAAATTGCTTCGGCATTTTTTACTGCTACTAATAACTTTTCTTCTCCTCCATCATTATAGGGAATTGAATAATACATAAATAATTCGTTATCTACACTAAAAGGATTTGATGCAATCTTACCGTTAAATGCATTCATAAAGAAATCCTTTTCAGCCAGACTTTCTTTTTTGCCATTGTTATAAGTTATACTGCCATTCCTTGAAGCTATTCCATAATATTCAAATTCTCTGCTATTTAAATAATTACTTATTAATTTATATTTATCTTCTAGATTAGTACTATTAGATACTACTTTTTCATCTTTTATAATATCTTCTAATAATAATAAGTTGTTATTTATTTCATCATTAATCATAGTCGAAGATAATTCAGTAAAATTTTGAATAGATTCAGTGCTGCTTTTGGTAAGTGATTTCTCTGCAAAATAATAAGATATAGAAGACATTATTACAAGACCTATAATCACTATGGATATAAAATATCCAATTATTTTGTTAGTAAATCTTTTTTGACCCACATTCATTCCCCCCAACACATTTTTACATATATAATTATATCATAATTTGACTAAAATTGTACTAAAAAGTTAATATATAACATATTGCTTTATTATTGGGAAAATTTTATGTTGCTATCACAAAATGTAAAAGAATAATTCGTAATAAAAAAACTCCTAATGGAGTTTAAAAAAATTCTTTTTAATTATTCTGGAAGAATTATATAAATCGTTATATACTAAAGTATTTTTAGACTATTCTAGTTGAGTAAGCAATCTCTTCATTACATCTTTTAGCTTTCCTTCATTCATATCTTTATGTATTCCAGCTAAAACAAGTCTAATGTCATTATCAGATAAATCCCACTTATATGCCTTCATATCAATAACTGCATCTTCTGGGAGTAAATCTTCAAGGTCTGTTGCCAATTCTTCAGCTAAGCTTATATATTCATCAAATAACTCATCTTCATTTATCTCATCTAAATCGTAATCATCTTTTATTATTTCATTTAATACATCTATTTTTATACTTAAGTTATAAGCAAAAGTATCTTCTCTTTTAGTCCCCTTACTCATATCTTTTAAAACTTTAAATTCACTATTTTTTTCAATTTTTTCTTTTAATTCTTCAGTATCTAGTACCCTATTAACAAATGCTATATACATATTTACCTCCAATTTATTATTTAATATTATTTTTTATAGATTCTTTAAGTAATATCTTAAGCTTATTAAGCTCTTCTTTGTATCTTTTATGTTCTAATTGAGGGAAAGCATTAATAAGTCTTATAAATTTAAATTCTTTTTTGCTAAATTCTTTTTTAAGTTCTTCTAAAATATTCATATTTTTAAGTGTAGTATTTAAATTAATTACTTCTGAAACAGTAAGTAAAATATCTATTATAAATATTATCATGATTACAACCGCTGCTATTATTACAGTCTTATTTGAAAGCATATTAATACAACTTAAAATTAAAGGATGTATTAAATTCATTAATATAAGAGATAGCATTGCAAATAAAGTAGAATTAAACAAGCATACTCTTCCTTTAATATTAAATTTTCTATTAGAATAATTCCATAGCCTTGTATGAAAAACATATTCTAACATTATATCTGCTATAAACTCTATTACAGAAGCTATAATTCCACCAAATATAAAGATTAAAATAGGTGATTCAATATTTAGACTTGTCATAATATATATTACAAACACTGCCCCAAAACCATATACTGGACATATTGGTCCTTTTAAAAATCCTCTATTAATAAACCTTTTAGCTGGAATTGAACAATAGACTACTTCACAGATCCACCCTAAAAAACTATAAATAGTAAAATATAGAAACCACATATAAACGCCCCCCAGCAACTCATACCTCTCTATTTATTTAACTTTATTCCGGAATTCATATTAAACAAATTTTTGTATATATTATCAAAACCATCATCCTTTATTTCTACCTCTTCATTATCATTTACATAAAATTTATCTAAGGTAGAAACTATTAAATCAAATTTTTCTATATTTCCTTCCTGAAGTAAAACCTTAAGAATATATCCTAAATGTCCCTCTATGTATTTTTGTATTTCTTTTATTTCCTCTTCTTTCACTTTACCTTCTTCTTTTAAAGTCTTTATAGGACCATTATTAAAAGTAAAGTATGTTAAAGCTTTGGATGCTTTCTTAAGATATTCTTTTTCATTATTACTCATTTGTATACTCCTTTTTATTTTTATGTTCACATTAATTTAATATATAAGTTAATTGATAGCCTATAATCTTTGTACTATAATTATTCTAATATATAAATACGAGGTGATGAAATGAAATTCTTAAATGGAATTTACGGAATAGACTATTTAACTTTATTCTTACTTATTTTAAGCTCTTTATTCAATATTTGGATATTTACAGTGCCTTTAGGTTTTATTTGCTTAATCCTTTCCTTCTTTAGAATGCTTTCTAAAAATCATTATAAAAGAAGAAGTGAAAATCAAACCTTTGTTAGAATAGTTAATAAACCATTAGGAAAGCTTGGAATGGCTTTACCTTATAATAGTAACCCTATTACTATGAATGATTTTATATATGCATTTTCACTGCTTACAACCAAAGTTAAAGAGTGGTCAAAATATAAAATAACTAAATGTCCAAGCTGTGGTCAAAAATTAAGATTACCTAGAAGAAAAGGTAAGATTGTTGTTACTTGTAAAAGATGTAATAATAAATTCGATTTAAGAACATAGGCAGACAAATGGATGATGCCTAATGAAAAATTTTTCATTAGGCATTATTTATTTTTAATTTTTAAGGTATGTCTATACCTCTTGAAGCTACATAAATTTCAAACCATTGATCTCTAGTTAATTTTAGCTTACTTCCATTAACTGCAGATTTTATTCTTTCTAACCTTCCTGAACCTACTATAGGCATAATCTTACTTGGATGCATTAAAAGCCATGCATATATTACTTCATCTATATCATTAGCTGAAACTTCATACTTTATTTTTTCAAGAACCTTTCTTACCCTTATAGCTCTTTCATCTTCGCCTTTAAATATTTCTCCTCCTGCAAGAGGTGACCAAGCCATTGGCTTTACTCTTTTTTCTAACATTAAATCAAGTGTCCCATCTTCGAAGGCATTTAAACATAAAGGTGAAATTTCTACTTGATTAGTTACAAGTTTTTCATCTAAATATGAATTTAACATATTAAATTGAGATGGTAAAAAATTAGATACTCCAAAATTTAATACCTTCCCATCTTTTTTTAATTTGCTAAAGGCTTCAGCAACTTCATATGGGTTTAATAATGCATCTACTCTATGAATTAGTAATACATCAATATAATCAGTATTAAAATTCTTTAAAGATCTTTCTACAGATTTAATAATATGCTCCTTACTAGTATCATAACAATGAGATTTATTTTCTGGTCTTTTATCAGACTTAAATTTTATTCCACACTTAGTAACTATCTCTAGTTTTTCTCTAAGTCCTTTTTTTATCTTTAAGGCTTCTCCAAACTTTTCTTCACAAGAAAAGTTTCCATAAATATCTGCATGATCTACAGTGGTTATTCCTAAGTCATAGACATCTTCAATTAATTTAACTAATTCCTCATTACTAAGATTCCAATCCATTAATCTCCAATAACCATGAACTAATCTTGAAAATTCCAAATTATCATTTAACTTAACTCTTTCCATATATAATCTCCTCCCATTATACCTGAATAGTTTACATTAATATTATAACATAGCTAATTATATATAAAAATCTAAAAGTTACATCTCTTATTATACTTTCTTATATAAAATACTTTTTATATAAGAAAGAACCCTATACATAAAGTTAAATTTACTAAAAAAATTATGAGTAAACTACCATTAATATGTATAAAGTTCCATTTTTGAAAACTATTTTTCAGTTTTAATACTTATATTATTTCCATCTGATGTTAATGTAATTTGCCCTTGAGTATCTGTTCTATACGCTTTAATATTTTGTTCTTTTATTAAGTTTACAGTTTCCCTATGAGGGTGTCCATATGAATTGTCTACTCCACAGCTTATTATTCCATACTTTGGAGAAATAGCCTTAATAAACTCTGTACTTGATGATGTTGAAGATCCATGGTGACCAAACTTTATAACATCACCTTTTAGCTTATCAGCATATTTATCTAAAACTTCTTTTTCTGATTCAGCTTCAGCATCACCTGTAAAAATAAACTTATTGTTACCAAAAGTTAACTTCATTATAGGTGAATAATCATTTAGATTATCATATGAATCATGCATTGGTGAGTACACATCTATTCTAGCACCTTCTCCAAGTTCAATAGTTGTTCCTTCTTTTATAACCTTAGGCTTTAACCCCTCATTAGTTACTGCTTTTATCATATTTTCAAATGTCTTAGTATTATGAGTAGTTTTTGGCATATAGAAGTTTTCTACTTCATATTTTTCAAATACTTTACTCATCCCACCTATATGATCTTCATGTGGATGGGTAGCTATAACCATTTCAAAATCATCAATGTTTTTTTCTTCTAATTGTTTCATTAGTTTATCTGAATCACTTCTAGGACCAGCATCTATTAATATATCAAAATCATTTACCCTAATATAAGCCGAATCACCTTGTCCAACATCTAAATAAGAAATTTCAATATTTCCATTAGCTTGTAATACACCCGGCTCTACTTTTTCTTTATTAAAATAAAATGATACAACTGCTATAATTGCAAAAACTATTACTACTATTAATTGGGCCTTTTTATTTCCCTTATGTTTTTTCATATTCCTTTCAAAAGATTTCTTTAAGTCATTCTCTCTTGTCAAAACTCTTCCTCCTTATGATATTAAGCTATTAAACATTATATTCATAATAAATTTATATGTCAAAAGGCACTACATTATGTCCTGCAGTGCCCCATAGTCATGGTGCTGTCGCACAAAGCTCAAAATTAAGAATTAAAAATTAAAAATTATTGTTGTAATTCTTGCAGAATTACTGAAATTAATTTCTTTTCAAAACTCCTGAAGGAGTTTTTTCATTAACTTTTCATTATTCATTCTTCATTTTTCATTGTGCGATATCACCTTCTGACTACACCCTTATTATTTGAAAATTGTATTATTATTATTCACTTTAATAGTTGAATTTTTATTTTTTATATTTATCATTGTTTTTGTAATTGTTGAAACTAATATTATTCCTAGGGCCAGTGCCCCAGCTGAAGCAATTGTCTTAATACCTGTTTCTAAGGATTTCATAACATTTCCAGTAATAGCTTCAACCATTGTGTAATACATTCCACCTCCTGGTACTAAAGGTATTAATGCAGCAATTACAAAGGTGGTAACTGGAGTTTTTAGTATTCTTGCAAATACCTCTGAATAAATACTTAATGAAACTGCAGCTATAAATAATGATGTAATATCAGAAAGTCCAAAAAGTAATGCTACTTTATATGCAAACCATCCTAGAGCCCCACACAGGGCTGAAAATATAAGATTTTTATCCTTTATATTAAATACTATACCAAAGGCAAAGGATGCTATAAATGCAGATATAACTTCAATTATCATACTATATTCCTCCAAAGACTCTTATCCAAAAACTTAAAACAACCCCCGTTCCTACTGCTACTGCAATAGCTGTTAAAAAAGCCTCAGCACCTCTTGCTAGACCTGATACTAAATCCCCAGCTACAGTATCTCTAATAGCATTTGTAATTGCAAGTCCAGGTACTAATAACATAATTGAACCAATTATAACCTTGTCCATATCATTAGCTAAGTTCACTTTAATCGATATAATAGCTAAAAAGGCTAGTACTCCTGCTGAAATACTAGTATTAAAAAATGAATTTAATCCTATTTCTTCGCCTTTTATTGAAACTGCCTTAACAGCTAGTCCTATTAAAAAAGCGGCTATGGCATCCATAATAGAACCACCAAATAAAAATACAAATCCAAAGGCTCCTAAAGCAGAAAAAATAATAGTAGTCTTGTTATCATATCTTTTTTCTTCTCGTATTTTTTTTAACCTTTTCTTTATTTCATAAATATCAAGGTTTTCTTTATTTATATTTCTAGATAAATCATTAACCTTATGTATCTTTTGAAGATCAACGGATCTATTAGTTATCCTTACTACTAAAGACTTAATTTTACCTTTATATGTAACAGATGTAACTATTACTGTTGGGGTAGCATAACTACTTGCTACTTCTACTCCTAATGATAGGCAAATTCTATTTATAGTTTCTTCAACTCTGTAGGCTTCAGCTCCACTTTCAAGCATAATTTGTCCTGCGTAAGATGCAACTTCTAATATTTCATTAAACTCCATAATTCACCTTAGATTAAAGCTTCAATATCTTTAAGCTTTGCATTTCTTATAGTAAAAATCATATCTTCATCTATTCTAAGCTTACACTCATCTTCATTTATTTTAGTCTTATTTAAACTAATGCCAGTTCCACCTAATTCTTTGTACTTAGTATTAGCAATATCTATATTAAATACACCATTTTTAGCTCCTGTTATTTTAATATAGCTTCCCCTGCAATCCTGGTCCTTTATATTCATAGTAATTATATTATTCCCCTTAATAACAACCTTATCTTCAGGTACAGATATAATTTCTACTTCTCCTACAATAGTCATCCAGCCACCGCTTAACTTCGCCTTAGATAGTAGTTCAACTTTATAATCCTTAGTTAGTTTAGTTAGTAACTGTCCAAGCTCATAAATACTTAAATCATATTTCATAACTTATTTCCTCGCTGTATAAATTAAATTTTCTTCATTATACTACAATTAATAATCATTATCCATACATTCTTTATTAATATATTGAATAAAACTACTTACCTCATCTTGCCTACCATATCCACCTTCAATATTGTAAGTTAAATATAGATTTTTCTTAGCCCTAGTTAAGGCAACATAAAATGTTCTCATTTCCTCTTCAATCTTATTATTTTTAATAGCTATATACGAAGGGAATACCCCTTCCTTAAGACCTGAAATAAAGACTATATCAAACTCTAACCCCTTAGCTTGATGCACAGTTATAATTGGAATTCTCTTTTTATTAGTTCTATTAATTATTAAAGCTTCAAGTTCCCCATTTGATAATCCTACTATTTTCATAATATCCAATAGTGAATCCCTATTGCTTTTTGATTTATCATCTAATTCTTTTACAAGGACATAAAAATCCCTAAGTCTTTCTATTTTTTCATAAGCTTCCTTTTCAAGTTCTTTACTTCTTCCACTATATAAAGATTTAATATTAAAAGTATTAATAATATCAACTATTATATCCTGTGGTCTTTTCTTCTCTGCTCTAATGAATAGCTCATTTAAGACATTACTAATTTTTGAAAAAGCCTTTGCATGTTTTTGTACTAAGCTAACTCTTTTCATAGATGTAGGGATAATATCATTATTTATAGCCATTACTAATAAGTCTTTTGTAGCTAAAATATCATCCATAGCATCATGGCTTGGTTTATTTTCTGTATCAAAAACTTTACTTAAAGTTTCTAATTTATAATTAAATAAATTCCTATGGAATCTTCTATAAATATCTAATGTATCATAAAAACCTTTAAACTTAAGCCCTTCAATATTATTTCTAGAAAGTTCACTAGTTAAAATATTAATATCATATTGAACATTATGACCTACTATTATAGATTCCTTAGAAAACTCAATAAATTCCTTTAATACCTTTTCTTTATCTTCACCTTTTTCACTTAAAAATTTATCACTAAATCCATGAACCTTAAATGAATCATTAACTGATTTTTTGTTTTTTAAGAATTTTTCAAAGCTTTCTATTACCTTTCCTTCACTATTAATTTTAATAGCTGCAATTTGTATAATTTCATCTTCCGTTACATCTGTTCCAGTACTTTCAACGTCAAAAACTATAATATTGTTATTTTTAAACTCATTAATTAAAAGCCCAAACTTTTCTCCATATAATAAACTATTATTATCTATAAAGTCAGTTATGGATATTCCAGCTTCCTTATAATCCTTGCTTTCAATAACTCTTAGTGTAGTATCTCCTATACCTGTAGGTAGTCTTTTAACTATTCTTTTTAAGCTTACACTATCATATTTATTTGCTATAAGTTTTAAAAATGCAATTATATCCTTTATTTCTTGTCTTCTAAAAAATTTAAATTGATCAACTAAAATAAACTCAAAATCTGCACCTTCATATCCTATTATCTTAGATAGCTCTCTACTTAAGTTAATATTATAATTATTATCCCTACTTAAAATACAAGTTTTAGCAATATCATCACCATTACTTTTCAATTTTTTAATTTCATCAAAAATAAACCTAGCCTCTTCTCTTAATGTATTTCTTTTAACTAGATTTATTTTCCCACCTAGCTTATCAGCCTCTGAAGTTATTTTATCTTTATATATAGCACTATACCTTTCATTAAAAGCATTTTCTAAGAAACTTAAAGCACCCTCTGTTATATATTTAGTTGATCTATAGTTTTTAGAGAATATTATGTTTTTAGGATTGTAACTTTTTTTAAAAAATTCAAATATTTTTTCTGGTTCTGATCCTCTCCAACCATAAATGGTTTGGAACATATCTCCACATAGTAAAATATTATTATCTCCAAATATCTTTTCTATTACTGAATATTCTAAAATGCTAGTATCCTGAACTTCATCTATATTAATATATTTAAACTTTGTTTTTAACCTTAAAACTAATTCTTCATCTAATAATAACTCTTTAGCCTTAGTAGTTAAATCTGCGAAATCTAAACCATGATTACTATAAAGCAAAGAATTATAAAGAACTACTAATCTACCACCATATTCCCTTAAATCTTCTTCCATTTGAAAGTCAAACTTCCCCTTATAAGTACATAACTGTCTTATCCTTTCATGGTTAAATTTAAATATATGATTTATTGCTTCATTATAGGATTTTAATAAATCATCACCAAATAAATTAAGTTTTGCTTTTTCTACTTTAACTATATCTATAAAGTTTTGGATCTTATTAATTGGATAATTATAAAAATTACATTCCTTAATTATTTCCTTACAATCTTCTTCATCAAAAACTATAGAATTTGAAAATATATCTGTTTTTTTCTTAGCTTCACTTTTTATTAAATCAAAACAAAAACTATGAAAAGTTCTAATAGTTATATCCTTTGCACTTTCCCCTACTATTTTCTCTATTCTTTCTCTCATTTCAGCACAAGCCTTATTAGTGAATGTTATACATAATATTTCTTCGGCTTTTGCTTTATTAGACTTTATTATATTTGAAATCCTAGCTGCTAATGTGTTAGTTTTTCCTGTTCCCGCTGAAGCTAGTAATAATATATTCTTTTCTAATTCATCTATAACTAATTTTTGCTCCTTATTAAAAGCCATAGCTTTACCTCCTAGACTTATATTTATAACTATTATAACATTGCAAATCTCATATAATAAATCCTATACCTTTAGTTTGTCATACTATTATTAATTTCAATAAAATGATAAGCTATAATTATTAAAAAAAATTATGTACTGGAGTTGATTACATTGAAATTTAAATATATATTGATTTTCATCGCATTTTTTTCTTTGTATTTTTCACTTAATTACTATGTTGGTAGGAGAATTTTTAATGGCTTTAACTATATATTCAAAATAACCCCTATAATTTTCTGGGTTATATTTTGGTTTTTATCCTTAGCTTATATAATATCTATGACATTAAATAAATATTTACCATCATCCATAAATGACTTTTTATATTTAATTGGGTCTTATTGGCTTAGCATTCTTATGTATAGCTTACTAACCTTCCCCATTATAGGTTTAATAAATTATATTCTTAAAAGGGCTAATTATAATAATGATAAGATTTTTATGTTTGAGACTATATTAATAGTGACTTTATTTACAATTATTACCCTAGTAGGTAGTTTTAATGCTAGGAGTTCTAAAGTAATATCTTATGATTTAAAGCTAGAAAATAAAACTTTAAATACTCCTTTAAATATTGTTATGGTGTCAGATATTCACCTAGGTAATTTAATTAAAAATTCTAGACTAGAAACATTAGTAAATGAAATAAATGACTTAAATCCTGATATAGTCCTAATAGCAGGTGACATAATAGACAGCGATATTAATCCATTTATTAATAATAATATGGCTGAAGAATTCTCTAAAATAAAATCTAAATACGGAACCTTTGCAGCCTTGGGAAATCATGATTTTTTAACTAAGTCTGAAGATAAAATAGTTGAACTTCTAAACGAAAACTCAGTAACTGTATTAAGAGATGATAAAGTTCTTGTTAATGATAGTTTCTATATTATAGGTAGGGATGACTCAAGTGTAGATAGGCTTTCAGATACAAAAAGAAAATCCATTGGAGAAATAACAAAGAACATAGATAAATCAAAACCATTAATAGTTATAGATCATAATCCTAAAGATATAAATGATAGCTTCTATACTGAAATTGATCTTCAAGTTTCTGGACACACTCATAAAGGTCAAATAGTTCCAGGTAACCTTATAACTAATAGTATCTTCGAAGTAGATTATGGATATTTAAAAAAGAATTCTTTAAATGTTATAGTATCATCTGGTTATGGAACTTGGGGTCCACCTGTAAGAATAGGAAGTAGAAGTGAAATAGTAAAAATAACTTTAAACTAATAATTCTCAAATACTAAAACCATAACTTAAACTTAGTATTCTAAATTAAGTAATTAAAATAAAGTCTATAATTAATAATAAAGCAAATAATTTACACTTAAAAGGAGCTACCACAAAGGTAGCTCCTAAAAAATATAATTTTCAAAACTTCTCCATGAGTTTTTTCATAAATTCTTCATTCTTCACTTTTAATTCTTAATTATCTAACCTCGTAGCTTAATTTAATAAATCTTTCTATATCTTCTTCAATAAGTTTTAAAGAATTTCTCCAGAAATTAACGTCATGAACATCTATATTCATTATTTTAGTTACATCAGCAACTTTATTCTTTCCTGTTACCTTAAGTAATTCTTCATATTCACTACAGAAAGAATCTCCTCTATTTAAATATTCAGCATATAAACCTTTTGCAAAAAGATTTCCAAAGGCATATGGGAAGTTATAGAAGTTTGCTGTTGCATAATAATAATGAGGTTTCCATGTCCACATATATTTATGAAGATAATTATTATCAAGCCCGTCACCATAAGCTTCTTTTTGAGCCTTAAGCATTGCCTCATTAATTTCTTCTACTGATAAAGAGCTTTCTTTTCTCTTTTCAAAAACTTCACTTTCAAAAAGATATCTTGAATAAATATCTACAATAACTTGTGTGCAGTCTGAAATTTCTGCTTCTAATATAGCAAAAGCTTCTTCCTTTGGAGCATCTTTAACAGCACTTTTCTTAATTATTATTTCACAGAAGTTTGAAGCTGTTTCCGCTAAAGTCATAGGATATTCTGAATTTAACGCAGTTTCACTATTTAAACATTCTCCATGGAATCCATGTCCAAGTTCATGAGCCATAGTAACAACATCACTAAAACTATTTCCATAATTTAAAAGTATTCTGCTTTCTCCTATTTTTTTAATACTTTCACAGAAGGCTCCACCAACCTTTCCTTCCTTTGGATAAACATCTATCCAATTATTATCAAAGGCCTTTTTCGCAAAGTCAGCTAAGTTATCACTAAAGCTTCTAAAATTCTTTAATACAAAGTCTCTTCCCTCTTCAAAGCTAAAGTTCATTTCCTTTTCTATTACAGGTGCATATAAATCATAAAATGGTAGTCCATCTTTATGTCCAAGTAATTCAGCTTTTCTTTTTAAATACTTTCTAAAGACAGGTAAACTCTCCTTAATTGCAGTTAACATTGAATTTAGAATATCTTCATCCATTCTTGATTCTTCTAGAGTCATATGAAGTGGTGATTTATATCCCTTTAATGATGCAGTAGTTAAAACTTCACCCTTAATTCCATTTAAAGCTGCTGCAACTCCTTCTTCAATTTTTTCATAAGACTTTATTTCTGCATCATAAGCTTGCTTTCTAACCTCAGCATCCGTGCTATATGCCATATTTAGAACCATAGTTAAAGGTAAGGATTCTTCTTTTCCATCAACAGTTATATCTACCTTGTGAGTAGAAATTAAATAATCCTTATAATTAAGCCATGCGTCAGATCCTGTATTTCTCATTCTAGCAATTATTGATTCTTCTTTATCACTTAAAATATATTTATTTTTTTCTATAATTTCTTTTATTATAAATTTATGTTCTTTTAATGTACTTGATGATTCAATTAAAGCATCTATATTTTCTATAGAAGCAATCCACTTATAAAGCTTAGTTAGTGGTTCTGCTAAAAGACTAAATTTAGAATTTATAATATCTAAATATTTTCTTGCAGTTTTATTTTTTGAATCAGCGCTGATTGTTAAGTTAGCTAATGAACTAATTCTATTTAAAAGTAAATTAATCGCTTCTAACTTACCTACAAATACTTCTAGTTCATTTACATCTCCTTTTCCCTCTTTCACTTCCATAGAAAAAGTATTTAGTTCATTAATTTTATTATCTAAATTTTCTAAATCACCTAAGAATTCCTTTGACGTAAAGGAAGGATATATTTCTTTTAAACTCCAATTATATGTCATAATAATTAGTCCCCTTTCATTAATCAATACTAAAATTATAGTATTAATTTATTTATTTTTCAATAATTTACCACCCTACATTATATAATTTTTATTTCTAAATTTCAGTGGTGATACCCCAACAAACTTTTTAAATGTATTAGTA
>NZ_JAWGSV010000064.1:0-13911 GCF_032552055.1 Clostridium sp.
AACTTATTATTATGAAAAAAGTAATGATTCTATATTTAAAGCAAGTAGTAATAATAGTATTTTAAGTTTATTGTTAGAAGAAGAAAATAAAGAAGAAATAAAAATAGAAATATATATTAATAAAAAAGGATATAAGAATTATTTATGTGCAGAATTTAAGATTGGACTTAAAGGTCTTGCTTCTAATAAGTTATATGTAATTAAAGATATAAATCAGCTTTTAATATCTTATACAAATAAATTGCCTATAAGATATGGTAAAGACTTCACATTTAATTTACGTACACAAAGGCTTGGGGTTAAAGAAGATAAGATAATTAAGTTCATTCAAAAGGTAAAAGAAATAGAAAACTTATCATCTAGATTTATAAAAAGACAGGATTCATTTATTGATGGTAAGAATATTATAATACCAGAGTTCCTAATTAGAGAGTTCTTCGAAACTATTTCTAAAAATAGGGTATATCTGAATGAGGGATTCTTTTATAGAGCAGTAGAAGCTGAAATTCTATTTGATAAGCCTAATACTTCTTTTTATCTAAAGGAACTTAACAGTAGATACTTATTGTCTATAGAAGAGGGATTTCCTGTTGCATTAAATAAAGATAAAACTGTTTATATTTATGGCAGTAGTATATACTTACCTGAATCAAAGTATTGTTATGAAATTTCAAAGTTTATTAATGCTTTTAATGGGAAGGAACAACTAACTTTAGATAGAAAAGATGAAGTGAAAATATTATCTAGTCTTTTACCTAAACTATACACTTTATCACAAGAAGTGAAGATTAGTAATTCTATTAAAGAAAAAATTGTAAGAGAAGATGTTAAATTTAGTTTTTATTTTGATAAGGTAAACAGTACCACTGTCTTAACTGTAAAAGTCAAATATGGTACTCATGAGTTTAACATATTCCATGACTATAAAGATAAAATTGTCTATAGGGATTTAAATAAGGAATCTGAAATATTATCCTTATTAAGAAGTTATGGTTTTGAAGCATCAGGTGATAAGTTCTATTTAATTTTAGGAGATGACTATATATTTAATTTCTTTAAAAATGATATAACTAAGCTTCAAGAATTAGGTGATGTTTATTATTCAGAGAACTTTAAGGGCATTAGAAATATAGGAACCAAAAGTATTTCGGCTGAAATTAGTGCTGGAAAATATGATTATTTTGACTTTAAATTTAATATTGACAATATATCGAAAAGTGAAGTTTATGAAATATTAACTGCCTTTAAGGATAATTTGAAATATTATAAGTTAAAGGATGGTGAATACTTAGACTTAGATGAAATAGAACTTAAAAATTTCTTAAAGCTATTAGATGCTGTATCTATAGGAAATAACTTAGACAAGGATACTTTACTAGTTAATAAAAATAAGGCTATTTATTTAGAAAGTATAATTAAAGACAATAAGCTTAGATATGTAAAAGGTAAAAATGAATTATCTAAGATAAGTAAAAAGTTTAAGGAAATAAAAAAGTTAGCATTTAAGGAGCCGTTATCTTTAGTCGCAGAGCTAAGACCCTACCAAAAAGAAGGTTATAACTGGCTTAAGACTTTAGATTACTTAGGCTTTGGAGGTATCTTAGGGGACGAAATGGGGCTTGGAAAAACTATTCAAGCAATAACATTTATTTTATCTTCCCTGCCGTCAAAAACATTAATTGTAGCTCCAACTTCATTGATATATAACTGGGGTAATGAAATTAAGAAATTTGCTCCAACTCTAAAATATGTTGTGGTTAATGCTTCAAAGGAAGATAGAATTAAAATCTTAGATGAGTATAATAATTTTGATGTTATAATTACAACTTATAATCTGCTAAAAAGAGATTTAGACCTTTATAAGAAAATTAATTTCGATTATTGTTTTATAGATGAAGCACAAAATATAAAAAATAGTAATTCTCAAAACTCGATTTCAGTAAAGGATATTAATGCTAATAGAAAATTTGCTTTAACAGGTACTCCTATTGAAAATTCACTAATGGAGCTTTGGTCTATTTTTGATTTTATTATGCCAGGTTATCTATTTGAAGAAAAGGACTTTAGTGTTAGATATCATAAAAAGTTAAAGGAATCAAAAGAAGTATTAGAAGAACTCAATAAACTAATATCACCATTTATATTAAGAAGATATAAAAAGGATGTAATTAAAGAATTACCATTAAAGATAGAAAAGAAATTAGTAGTATCGATGTCAAAGGAACAAGAAAAGGCTTATGGTATATATTCAGATTATGTTAAGAAGTTAATTGAGAAGAAAGTAATGGAAGATGACTTGAAAAATAGTAAAATAGAGATACTTTCATATATTACAAAGCTAAGACAACTTTCTTTAGATCCCTCTGTTGTTTTAAATGATTATTCTGGTGATAGTGGTAAGATAGATGCACTTATCGAAATATTAAAACAAGGTATAGATGAAGGACATAAAATATTAGTATTCTCTCAATTTACATCAGTACTTAAAAATATAGCTAATAAAATAAAAGGTGAAGAAATATCTTTTAATTATTTAGATGGAAGTGTTCCCTCTAAAAATAGAATAGAATTAATTGATGATTTTAATAATGGTAATAAATCAGTGTTTTTAATAAGTCTTAAGGCTGGAGGAACAGGCTTAAACTTAACATCTGCTGATATAGTAATTCATTTTGATCCATGGTGGAATCCTGCTGTAGAGGATCAAGCAACAGATAGGGCTCATAGATTGGGTCAAAAAAATGTAGTTGAAGTTATTAAACTAATATCAAAAGATACAATAGAAGAAAAGATAGTAGAATTACAAGAAGAAAAAAGAAAACTAATTGCCAATATATTAGATAATGAAGGTGAGGCTATTAATATAAATTCATTAACTGATGAGGATATAATAAACTTATTTTCTAAATAGAATTTAATCTTTAAAGGTGAAAGTTTTTTATAGTATAATAGGAAATGATAGAGTTAATTAAGTTATTATGTAAAATTAAGGCTGTCAATTAGGCAGCCCTTTGCTATTTTTTACATTTTAATTCTATCTTAGATTTTAAATTTAAATTTGTGAGGTATTTATATGTTAACTCCAATGATGAGACAATATTTTGAAATAAAAGAAAATTATAAGGATTGTATATTATTCTTTAGACTAGGTGACTTTTATGAAATGTTCTTCGATGATGCTAAAATAGCATCTAGAGAATTAGAGTTAGTTTTAACAGGAAGAGATTGTGGTCTTGAGGAAAGAGCCCCTATGTGTGGAATACCATTTCATGCTGCCTCTTCTTATATAGCTAGGCTTGTTAATAAAGGATATAAAGTAGCAATAGGTGAGCAAGTAGAAGATCCTTCTGTAGCTAAAGGTATAGTTAAAAGAGATGTAATTAAAGTTATTACACCAGGTACTTTTGTTGAAGCTTCTGAAGATAGTGAATATAAAAATACATATTTAATGTGCATAATTGAAGATGATATAAATTACGCTTTAGCTATTACAGATATCTCTACAGGTGAATTTAAGACAACATCATTTAATAACAGCATTGCAACTTTATTTGATGAGATAACTAAGGTTGCACCAAAAGAAATAATAGTTGATGAAAATATTAGTGAAGAGCTTTTAAAAGAAATAAAATCTATATCACAAGCTTTAATTACTAAAAGAAACTTTAATAAAGAAATATGTAGTGAAGATGATTTAATAAATCAATTCTCTGAAGTATGTGTAGCTAGTTTAGATAACTCTTCTAAAAAAGCATCAATGGCATTATTAAAGTATATCTTTGATACTCAAAAAATGAATCTAACTAATATTAACTTACTTGAATACTATGACATAATAAACTATATGACTATAGACGGTAACTCAAGAAGAAATTTAGAGCTTACTGAAAGCTTAAAGGAAAAGTCTAAAAAGGGTAGTTTAATTTGGGTATTAGATAAAACTGCTACATCAATGGGGGGAAGAGCCATAAGAAAATGGATTGAAGAACCTCTTATTATTAAAAATGAAATAGATAAGCGTTTAAATGGTGTTGAAGAGTTATTTGAGAAAAACTACTTTAATGAAGACTTAAGACTTTTACTTAAAGAGATATATGATATAGAAAGAATAGTAGGGAAGATATCTAATAAAAATGCTAATGCTAAAGATTTAGTTTCATTAAGACACTCTATATCTAAGATTCCAGGAATAAAAAATCATTTATCTGAAGCAAATTCAGACCTATTAAAAGAATGGTTTAATGCAATAGATGAACTGGAAGACGTTAAAGAATTGCTAGATAAATCTATATTAGATGATCCATCACTTTCAATTAAAGAAGGGAACATTATTAGAGATGGATATAATGAAGAAGTTGATAGCTTAAGAACTGCAAAATTACACGGTAAAGAATGGATAGCTGCTCTAGAAAATAGAGAGAGAGACTTTACTGGAATTAGATCTCTAAAGGTTGGATATAACAAAGTATTTGGATATTATATAGAAATATCTAAAGCTAATTATTCTTCTATTCCTGAAGGTAGGTATATAAGAAAACAAACTTTAGCTAACGCTGAAAGATTTATCACTCAAGAACTAAAGGAAATGGAAGATAAGATTTTAGGAGCTGAAGAAAAACTAATTTCACTAGAATATAATCTATTTATAGAAATTAGAGATGCCATTGAAAAAGAAATACCAAGACTTAAGAAAAGTGCTAGAATAATTGGAGACTTAGATGCTTTATCGACTCTTGCCATAGTAGCATTAGAAAATAATTATACTAAACCAGTTATTAATGAAGATGGGATTGTTGAAATAAAAGATGGAAGACATCCTGTAGTAGAAAAGGTTATTGGAAATGGTGAATTTGTTTCTAATGATACATTAGTAAATCAAGATGAAAATAGATTACTATTAATTACAGGTCCCAATATGGCAGGTAAATCTACATATATGAGGCAAGTAGCATTAATAACACTTATGGCTCAAATAGGGTCCTTTGTTCCAGCTACTTCTGCTAATATTTCAATATGTGACAAGATATTCACTAGAATAGGGGCATCTGATGATTTAGCAGGTGGAAAATCTACATTTATGGTAGAGATGTGGGAAGTTTCAAATATCCTGAAAAATGCTACTAATAAGAGTTTAGTTTTATTAGATGAAGTAGGAAGAGGTACGTCAACTTATGATGGATTAAGTATAGCCTGGTCTGTAATAGAGTATATTTCAACCAATAATAATTTAAAATGTAAGACTTTATTTGCAACACATTATCATGAATTAACAAAACTTGAAGGTACTTTAGAAGGAGTTAAAAACTACTCTGTAGCAGTAAGTGAAATAGATGATAATATTATCTTCTTAAGAAAGATAGTAGAAGGTGGAGCTGATCAATCTTATGGTATAGAGGTAGCTAAGCTTGCAGGCCTACCAAATGAAGTAATAAACCGTGCTAAGGAAATCCTATCAACATTAGAAGATACAAATACTAATGTTAATAATAAAGAGATTGCTATTGAAAGTGTTGAATTAAAGAATGCTAATAGCAAAGATGCTAATAGTAACTTTAATGATAATTATAAATTGGAGACTAAGGGTAATGAAAAGTCTAAAAAAGTTAAAGAAGATAACTTCCAATTAGATTTTACTATGATAGAAAAAGAAAACTTACTGAACTCTATAGCTAATATAGATGTTATGGCATTAACACCATTAGATGCTATGAATGCCTTATATAAACTAACTATAGAGGCTAAGAAGTTAAAGTAATTTAAAGGGTGAGTATATGAAGAGAATTAATATATTAGATGAACATACTTCTAATAAGATTGCAGCTGGAGAAGTAGTTGAAAGACCTTCTTCAGTTGTTAAGGAGTTAGTTGAGAACTCAATAGATGCAGAAGCTAAGAATATCACTATAGAAATAGAAGAAGGCGGATGTTCTTTAATTAGAATTATTGATGATGGTAATGGAATTCATAAAGATGATATAAAAAAGGCATTTATGCCTCATGCTACTTCAAAAATAAAAGATGTAGAGGATATATATTCTATTTTGACATTAGGCTTTAGAGGTGAAGCCTTAGCATCTATTGCAGCAATATCTAAGGTGAATTTAAAAAGTAAAACTGAAGCAGATGAATTTGGAACTGAAATAATTATTGAAGGTGGAGCAATTCAATCTACAAAAGATATAGGATGTAATAAAGGTACTATTATGGAGGTAAGAGATTTATTTTATAATGTACCTGCAAGAAAGAAATTCTTAAAGTCAATATCAAGAGAAGGTTCTTTAATAGGTGACATAATTAACAGAATTGCATTATCTAATCCAGATATATCAATAAAGTTTTATAATAATGGTAAAAAGGTTTTACATACCTATGGAACAGGAAATCTAAAAGATGTAATTAGAACTGTATATGGAAAGACTATTAGTGAAAATATAATTTACTTTGAAAGTAAAGAGGAAGATATATCACTATACGGATATATAGGTAAAGAAGAAATATCAAGGGGATCTAGAAATAATCAGAGTATTTTTGTTAATGGTAGATATATTAAAAATAAAACTATTGTTGCTGCTGTAGAAAATGCTTTTAAATCCTTTGCTACAGTTAATAAATTCCCTTTCTTCGTTTTATTTTTAGAAGTATATCCTGAGTTTGTTGATGTTAATATTCATCCAACAAAGGCAGAAATAAAATTTAAAGAAGATAGGATAATTTTTAAAAAAATATTTGATTTAGTTCATAAGGCATTTAAATTAGAAGTTTTTAATGATTTCTATATTCCAGAAGAAGAAAAGGAAGATAGTGGAGATAGAAATAAAATAGATGAAGTTGAAAATATCTCTTTTAATATGGAAGTAGTAACAAGAGAAGAAGAAATATATAAAGAACCAATTATAAATAAAGACTTAGACAATCTTTCTTATGATGATATAAAGAAGGAAGAGGAATTATATAAGGCTCTTAAAAATAGTAATGTAGTTTATAATAACAATAATATTAATAAAGCAGCACCTTCTGTAGTTTTTGAGGAAAGAAACCCGATAAATGAAGATAGGAAGCCGTTAAATAATGAAATTAATAGAACTCCTAAGTTTCCAGTTCTAAAAGTAATAGGGCAATTTAATAAAACTTATATACTGGCTGAATATGATGAGGTGCTATATATAATAGATCAGCATGCAGCTCATGAAAAAATACTATTTGAAAAATATTTAAAGAATATCGAAGATGGTGATATCGTAGTTCAAACATTATTAGTTCCTACTTTAATAGATTTAACTACTGATGATTATTGCTACTTTGAAGAAAATATAGATATATTTATTAAGGCAGGATTTATCATAGAAAAGTTTGGTGGAAATACTATTGCAATTAAGGAAGTACCATATTTTCTAGGAAAGCTCGATGCTAGGAATCTATTTATAAATATATTAGACAATATAAAGTCTTTAGGAAGTGGAAAAACAACTGAGGTTAAATATAATAGGATAGCAACTTTAGCTTGTAAAGCTGCTGTTAAGGCTAATGATTACTTAAATGAAATAGAAATGGAAAGATTAATAAATGATTTAAGATATATAGATGACCCATTCCATTGTCCACATGGAAGACCTGTAATAATTAAATTTACTAATTACGAGCTAGATAAGAAATTCAGAAGAATTGTTTAAAGGAGAAATAATGAATAATAAGATATTAATTATTGCAGGACCGACTGCTGTAGGAAAAACAAGCTTATCTATTAAGCTTGCAAAAGCATTAAACGGAGAGATTATCTCTACTGACTCGATGCAGATATATAAGTATATGGATATAGGTTCTGCTAAGATAAGCAAAGATGAAATGGATGGAGTTATGCATCATATGATAGATGTTGTAGATCCTAAAGATCCATTTTCAGTTGCTGATTATAAGGAAAAAGCAGATAAGGCTATAGAAGATATTTTAAGTAGAAATAAACTACCTATTTTAGTAGGTGGAACTGGCCTATATATAAATGCCTTAACTTGTAATATGAATTTTACTGAAGCGGATAAAGATGAAAATTATAGAAATGAACTTGAAAGTTTAGCAGAAGATAAGGGAAATGAATTTATTCATAATATGCTAAAAGACATTGATCCAGTAAGTTATGATGAAATACATTATAACAATAGAAAAAGAGTAATTAGAGCATTAGAAGTATATAAATTAACTAATAAGCCTTTTAGCTCCTTTAACCTTGGTGAGGACATCTATAATGGACCTTATGAAGTTAAGTATTATGTTTTAGATATGAATAGGGAAGCTCTGTATGATAGGATTAACTTAAGAGTTGATATAATGATAAAAAATGGGTTATTAGAGGAATGCATAAAACTAAGAGAAATGGGGTATAATTCTTCTATGCAGTCAATGCAAGGTATAGGTTATAAAGAAATGTTTTATTATTTAGATAATAAAATTACTTTAGATGAAGCTGTCGAGATGATAAAAAAAGGTTCTAGAAACTATGCTAAAAGACAATTGACTTGGTTTAGAAGAGATCCAAGAGCTGTATTTATTAATAAAGATAACTTAAATGAAGAGGAAATTATTAATAAAATACTATTGGATTATAAAAAATAGGTATTATAATTTATGGAGGTAGCTATGAATAAACAACCAAATAATTTACAAGATATTTTCTTAAATGGTGCAAGAAAAAGTAGGATTTCAGTAATTATTTATTTAACTAACGGATTTCAACTAAAAGGTTATGTAAAAGGCTTTGATAATTTTACTGTGGTTTTAGACAGTGATGGAAAACAAATGCTAGTTTACAAGCATGCTATTACTACAATAACACCAGCTAAACCAATATTATTTGCTAATGAAGAAGAGTAGGCTACTAAGCCTACTTTTTTTGTAAAATAATGAGCTAATATTTTAAATTATAAGTAAATATGTTATTATAGTTTTTATAAGGGTGCAGTTATAGTGATACAGTGCCATAACGTCATAATACATTAAAAGTAGTTCATTACTATTTTGAATACTTTTGCTAATAAGAAGGGAGAGAGCATATTTCATATATGCGACTTAAATTATGTTAAATCTAACTGAAGAATTAATGATTAAAGAATTTAAATTTAAAGAAAAGACTTTTGAGCTATATAATAAAGCTTTAAAAGACGTAGAAGAGGTTTTTAATACATATGATGAAATTAGAGAGTATAATCAACTAAAAGTATTGAAAGCATTTCAAGAAGAGAGAATTAGTGAATCGCATTTTACTAATTCATCAGGTTATGGATACGATGATATAGGAAGAGATACTCTTGACAAAGTATACGCTAGAATATTTAAAACTGAAAGTGCTTTAGTAAGACCTCACTTTGTAAATGGGACACATGCTATTGGATGTGCTTTAATGGGAAACTTAAGAACAGGAGACACAATGGCTTGTATATCTGGAGCACCATATGATACATTACATAATATAATTGGTATTAGTGGTAAAGAAAATATAGGGTCACTTAAAGAATATGGTGTCAATTATAAGCAAGTCGATTTAAAGAATGGATATTTTGATTTTGATAAAATAGAAGAAGTCTTAAGGGAAGATAGCACTATAAAACTAGTACATATTCAAAGAAGTACAGGATATGGATGGAGAAATTCATTCTTAGTTTCTGATTTAGAAAAGATAATATCTTTTGTTAAGGGTATTAGAAATGACGTTATAGTTTTTGTAGATAACTGCTATGGGGAATTTATAGATACTATGGAGCCTACTGAAGTGGGAGCAGACCTAATAGCTGGATCCTTAATAAAGAATATAGGTGGTGGAATAGCTCCAACTGGTGGCTATATAGCCGGAAAAGAAGAGTATGTAACTCAAAGTTCTTATAGATTAACAACTCCTGGAATAGGAGGAGAGTGTGGTTCTACCTTTGGAGTTATGAGGCAATTCTACCAAGGATTATTCATAGCACCACATGTAGCTATGGAAGCAGTAAAGGGAGCAGTTTTCTGTTCTAGAATAATGGAACTTGCTGGATTTGAAGTTCTACCAAAATATAATGAAAAAAGAAGTGATATAATACAAGCAATTAAGTTTGGCAATAAAGAGAATTTAATAAAATTCTGTAAGGGAATTCAAAAAGGATCACCTATAGATTCTTTTGTAGAGTGTGAACCTTGGGCTATGCCAGGGTATAATGATGAAGTTATTATGGCTGCTGGTGCCTTTATTCAAGGGTCATCTATTGAACTTTCAGCAGATGCTCCAATAAGAGAACCTTATATAGCATATCTGCAAGGTGGGCTTACATTTGACCACGCTAAGATAGGGATATTAATTTCTTTAAACAATATTTTGAGTTAATTAAAATAGGACTACCTAATGGTAGTCCTATTATTTTTCAATGATAATATTATTTAAATTTAATTTTATATTACTACCTTTAAAATTATGTTTTAAAATATTTAAAAGATATATTAAATCTTTCATTGAAATTATAGCAGTAGCTGAAGCAATAAGGTATAAATAAAAATTAAACTCTAAAAAGTAGCTCAATACAGTTGGTACTACAATTAATATAATAAATGGTATTAATATTGAAAAGATATATCTTGATTTTGAAACTACACTTTTTGTAATAATAGTTGAGTCAAGTGTTAATGGATTTAAGGCGATTATAATTTCGTCATTAGAAAATACTTTAGGTAATAATAGAGATTTTATAATAGAGTATGGCAAATCTATAATATAGTACAATGGAATTAAGAATATTACAAACTTAACTCCAATTTTAATAAAGTCATCTCCAAAGAAAAATAAGCTATATCCTAATCCAAAAGCATATAGTACTGCTATAATCACTTTAAAGATCAGTATATTTCTTGTAGATTTATCTTTATTAATAACGGCAAACTCCTCATTATCAGTAACATTAGGTTTATTAGATTCATTAGTAAATTGATTTCTTTTATTTATAATAGAAATTTTCAATTTATAAACCCTCCTTATATAAAAAAATAAGAGCCATACATAATTAGTGTATGACTCTTATAAATTAATATGCTCTAAATAAACCTACTAATTTACCAAGTATTATGCAATTTTCAACAATAATAGGAGATAGGCTATCATTTTCTGGCTGTAATCTTATATGATCTTTTTCCTTATAAAATGTTTTAATGGTGGCTTCATTTTCAATTAAAGCAACAACAATATCTCCATTTTTTGCAGTTTGAGCCTTCTCGATTATGGCGTAGTCACCATCGTTTATTCCTACATTTATCATACTATTACCGCTTACCTTAAGCATAAATAATTCTTCATTATGACTTATGTAATCTATTGGAAGTGGGAAAGTATCTTCAATATTTTCAGTTGCTAATATTGGCTCCCCAGCTGTAACTTTTCCTATTATAGGTATATTTAACATCTCTTTTTTTGAACCGGACATTTCCATTATTTCTAAAGCTCTTGGCTTAGTAGGATCTCTTTTAATTAATCCCTTTTTTTCTAATCTTTTTAAATGACCATGGACAGTAGAAGTAGATCTTAAATTAACTGCCTCACAAATTTCTCTTACTGATGGTGGGTATCCTTTATTTTCTGTATACACCTTTAAGAAGTCATATATTTCTCGTTGCTTATCTCTCAATTCCATCATCAAACACCTCGCTTTATTTAATTTATTATAACATAGTATTAATAAAATATCAAACTTATGTTCTTTGAACAGATAATATGTTTGCGTATTTAAAATAATTTTGATATAATAAACTTTATGAAATAATGTCTAATAGGTGGTGTTTTAGTGAATATTAGAAATTTTAACGAAGATGATATATGTGATATATATCCAAATAGAATTTGTGATAACTGTGGTGATTGTTTAAAAGAAGAAGGAATAGATGTAAGAGCTATTAAAATAGAAGATATAGCTAAGAATGTTGAAGAAAACGCATTTTTAGAAGAAGAGTATAAAAAAATGTTAGCTTTAATTAAGGAAGAAGGTTCTTTAGATAAGTTAGAAGATGATACTTTTGATGAATTAAAAGGAGAAGAAAATCAAGAATACATTGATGCTTTTGATCATATCGAGTATATAGATGACTTAGAGTTATTAGATGAAGAGAATTTTGACGAAGCAACTGAAGAAATATTCCCTGGTGTAAGAAAGCTTAAAACAAAATATTAAGATAAAAGAGCTGCCTAAGCAGCTCTTTTATAGTTTAGATAATGGATTAGAGTTTGCAGCTTCTCTTAATATTTCTTCGTCTACGTGAGTATAAATTTGTGTAGTAGAAATATTTTCGTGGCCTAATATACTTTGTAAACTTCTTATATCTACATTACCATGTTTGTAAAGTAAGGTGGCGGCAGTATGACGAAGTTTATGAGGAGTATACTTTTCATTTTCTAATCCTGAATTAGTAATATGTTTCTTTACTAATAATTCTACAGTTCTTTTGTTGATTGGTTTAAAGCGGGAGGAGAGTAGTAGATACTCTTTATCCTCAGGTGATGCTTTAGAATCATCTCTGAACTTTAAATAATTTTCTATAGCTTTTAAGCAAGCATCGTTTAAATATACAGTTCTTTCTTTATTACCTTTTCCTATGATGGTTAAAGTATCACCCTTTATTTTATCTAATCTTATTCCACATAATTCAGATAATCGCATACCACAATTCAAAAATAATGTTAGGATACAATAATCCCTATGATAATTTTTACTTTTCTTATCTAAAGAGCTCAGCAAATTAATGCTTTCATCTAAAGGCAAATATATAGGATGCCTTTTACTTATTTTAGGAGATTCTAAATCGAAAGTAGGGTTTTCATCTATGATTTTAGCTTTTCCTTGCAAGTATTTAAAATAAGATTTTAAAGCAGCAACTTTACGAGCTCTAGCATAAGTTCCATTTCCGCGTTGTTTTTCTGAAAAACTTAAGAATGCATAGATATCTGTCAATTTTATATTTCTAATAAAATCATTATTTATATCTTTAATATCAATTTCTTCAAATTCTAAATTGGTATCTGTAACTAATCCTTTATAGACTTTTAAGAATTTAAAGAATAATGATAAATCAATTTCATAAGCTTTTATAGTATTAGGGGATTTACCCTTTATAGTCTCTAAATAATCTAAAAAGTTCGAAAGACTCTGTGGTAAATTTTTCGATTCAAGAATTTCTATTCCGAACTTATTCATTAATGTTGAATTATTAGAATTTGAATTTTTATCAGAATTGAATTCGATATCGGTATGAGAATTCTTTTTATTTATTTTCTTTGCTTTTTTTATAGATCTATTTAAACCCAGTTCTTTTAGCCAAATTTGAATATTCCTAACACCAGTATCGTATATTAGAGATAACTGGGAAGTAGTTAGTTTATGAATTTCAGATAATTTAAATATATCTTCTATAATATATTCATATCCACGAGAAACTCCTAAATTGTAATAATTCGAGTAGGTAATATGTAATTTTTTCTTATCTTTATTAGATAATTCTACAGTTAACAGTTTAGTAATATCATCACTATAAGCGAAATCTTTATATTTATTAGTTATATTTCGTATTTCAGACATTTTTTATACCTCCAAAATGCTTCTAAAGCCTTGATTTCATTATATCACAGCTAATCTAACAATTCAAGATAACGAAATGCGCTAAATGTATATTTAGCGAAATTATTTTACAGCATTTTATAGTATACGTATTAAATATTATGTAAAGTAACTTCATTAGCAATGTTAAACATTGCCATAATTTATATGTTTATTTCATTGTATTCTAATTTATTAAACTTATTTAAATATATTTTAGTTTTATTTATTTCTTTTCCCTCTAATAAGTAATACCAAAAATCTTTTTCAAATCCTTTTATATAGACGATTTTATCGTCTTCGTAAATTTCAAACT
>NZ_JAWGSV010000065.1:0-13850 GCF_032552055.1 Clostridium sp.
AAGCTGGTTCATATTTAAAATATTTCAGTTAGGTAGTTACACAATCAATTCATATAATAATTAAAGAGTCTATGCTTACAATTAATGCACTTTATTTTCAAAACTATTTTTCACTTTAAATAACATAAGTAATCAAAATGTAGATTATTTATTGAAAC
The DNA here is from genome assembly GCF_032552055.1 of Clostridium sp. Taxonomy (GTDB): domain Bacteria; phylum Bacillota; class Clostridia; order Clostridiales; family Clostridiaceae; genus Clostridium. The sequence goes on from NZ_JAWGSV010000065.1 coordinate 159, forward strand.
ATAGATTACTATGAAAGAATTATAAATTAATTAATAAAAGGTCAAAACAAAAAAGCGCCGAAGCGCTTTATAAATAAATGGGGGATGGGACCTGCGTAAACAGGTTTTGTATCTACATTTATATTATTTACAAAAATAAAATTTCTATACAATAAAAATGAAAAATATTTTTTGTATAGAATATTTTTCATTATTAATTGATTAGAGGTAGATATAAACTATTTTATGCAATTAAATTTGATAATTATAACTCTATATCCATTGAATAGAAATTTTAATAGTGGTATTATAAATAAAAAGAAAACTTTAGAAAAGGTGGTATAAGAATGATAAGTTACAAGAGTTTAACTTGTTCTACAGCTGATGCTTTAGTTATATATTTATTAGAAAATAACTTAAAAGTATCAAATGAGGACTTAAATAAAAATATAAGTTTTGCAGAAGACAAAGGATTATTCAAAGGTAAGAGTGGAGAATCTTATTCATTTACTAGAACAGTTAATGATACTATTCAAACAGTATTATTAGTTGGATTAGGTAAGGAAGAAGATATAAATTTAGATAAGGTAAGAGAAGCAACAGGGAAGGCTATTAAAAAACTTAAAGAATTAGGAATTACAAATATATTCTTAAGAGTACCTCATACTGAAGCTATTAAGCTTGAAGAGTTAATTAAGGCTATGGCAACTTCAGCAGAGCTTGCAAATTATACATTTAATAAGTATAAGACTGATGCTAAAGAAGAAAAAGAATTAAATGTTTCAATTTCTAGATGTGGAGTTAAGGAAGCAACAAAGGAAATTGAAGATGCAATTAATGAAGGTGTTGAAGTAGCAAAGGGTATAATAATTGCAAGAAATTTAGTTAATGAACCTTCAAACGTTATTTATCCAGAAACATTAGCAGAGGCTGCAGTAAATGCTGGTAAAGAAAGTGGATTTGAAGTAGAAGTTCATGGAGTTGAAAAAATAAAAGCTTTAAAAATGGAAGCTTTCTATAATGTAGCTAAGGGATCTGTAAAGGAACCTAAGCTTATAGTTATGAGATATTTTGGAGACAAGGATAATAAGGAGAATGTTCTTGGATTAGTAGGTAAGGGATTAACTTATGATTCAGGTGGATATTCAATTAAGCCAACTACTGGTATGGTTGATATGAAATCAGATATGGGTGGTGCAGCTTCAGTTATTGGTGCATTATCTGTAATAGCTAAGAGAGGACTTAAGTTAAATGTAATTGCAGTTATAGCAGCATGTGAAAACTTAATTTCTGGAGATGCTTACAAGCCAGGAGAAGTAATAGGAAGTATGGCAGGAAAGACAATAGAAGTAGTTAATACAGATGCTGAAGGAAGATTAACTTTAGTAGATGCTGTTCATTATATAATTACTGAAGAAAAGGTTAATGAAGTTATAGATTTAGCTACATTAACAGGAGCAGCATTAGTTGCTCTAGGAGAAACTACTACAGCAGTAGTTACAAATAATGAAGGATTCTTTAATGAATTAAAATCTGCTTCAGAATATACTGGGGATAAGATGTGGCAATTACCTACTTTTGATGATTATAAGGAATTAATTAAATCTGATATTGCAGACTTAAAAAACAGTGGTGGAAGATTTGCTGGAACAATAACTGCAGGGTTATTTATAGAAGCATTCGTTCAAGATAAGCCATGGTTACATTTAGATATTGCTGGAACAGCTTGGACTTCAAAGAAGAGTAACTTAGGAGTTAAAGGTGGAACAGGAGCACCAGTTCATACATTATATGAATTAGCTAAGAGAAGAAGCAAGTAAAAATGAACGATGAATAATTTATAATTAAGGAAAATTACCTTGAGTAGTTTTATAGAATAATTAATTGAAGTTTGTTGAAAAATATAAGTAGAGATATTATTATCTCTACTTATTTATATTTTGCTTTCTTTTTCAGCTTCTTTTATAATCTCACAAATAAAATATAATTCATTGTCAGGAATTGATATGTTAAAAGTATCAATAATTGAATTAAAAGCTTTTTTAATTAGAGAAATATATATTTCATTTTTTTTCTTATAAGATGATATTTCTTCATTAGATGTTAAGACAAAATCTTTAAGTAAAATTCTTTCGATTACACATGAAATATGAATAAATATCTTACTAAGGCTAGAGGTAGCTATATCTATATTTAATTCAGTTTCTACAATGTTTATAAATTCAAGTATATGATATTTAATTTTATCCCCAGAAAGAATAGTTAGATATTTATTAACTGCATCACAAGTAATATCAATGGAGATTTCCTTTGTTATGCTCTTTATTATTTTATTTGATGAAGATTTCTCTTTTATTCCTAATATAGTTGAAAGCTTGCTAATTCCAGAATTAAGAAGGATATCTTCAAGAGATATAAATGGAATATCACTATTATTTGGATTTACACTACCTATTATTGCAAGGGCCCTTTTATCTACTGAAGTCTGTTTTATTATGTCTCTTAGTTTTTTCTTATTTTCTATGCTTAATGGTATTATCTCAACATTAAAAATATTATTGGTTTTTAATAAATCTTCAATACTTTTCTTTAGATAATTTGCAATTCCTTCACCAGAGTTACAAACAGTATAAATAACATTTTTTTTATTGATAGAAAGATAATTTTCTATTTTTTGGTTAAAAGAATAATTAAGCTTATTGTTTGCCCACAGCAAATCATGTAAGATATCTTCTAAATCATTTTTTAAAAATATAGATTTTCTTATAGCTTCTATAACTAGAAGTATGTTTATAGATTGCAATGTTACTACATTTATACCAGTCTCTTTTTTTATAGATTCATCTAAATTAGTTAGTGAGCCCATATCTGCAAAAAGAATTAATCCTCTTTTAAAACTTTTACCTTTTAATTTCTCAATTATTAATGAAAGTATATTACTTGGATTTTCAGTAAGAGGCATATCTACAGATAAAGCAAAGTTAATACTAAGCAAATCATTAGCTACATTTGCGATATCAGTTGCTACTGAGTCACCATGTGCAGCAATCATAACCCCTACAGGTTCAAAAATATCTTTTGATTTTAATGAATCGATTATTACCATAAGATTACTTAATTCTGAAGGTGGACAATAAATATTAAATCTTCCTTCTAATATTTTAATAAGTTTTTTTGATATGTTTTGAATTTCAGATGATATCTCACTTAATTCTAATGTAGTAGGAGTAGAATTAATATTAATATTATCATAATCTTTTAAGTTCTTAAGATATAATGCTAAAGCTATGTAGGAACTTTTATCTATAATTAGGTTTAAATCTTCATAGAGAATATCAGATAATGTAGAGGCTATTTCGGATATTTCATCATCTATAAAATCGGGGAATATATTTTCTAGAACAAAACTTTTAGCTATTAATTGGGTATAATCTGAAAAAGCTTTTTTTAGATCCTTATTTTCTTCAAATTGAGTATTAAAAAATTTTATAAAATCATATGATGGAGTATTAATATTTTTCTTATAATTCAATTTAGGTAAAAATCTATATTCATCTTTATCTAAAATAAGTTCTACTTTTTGTCTAGTTGATATGTCTATATTAGTAAGTGTATTACTAGTATATAGTGGTAATGACTCTTTAGTAATATATACCTTATCTAAATTGTTCATCTTACTATCGAGGTAAGCTCTTGCAACCGAAAGTTGAATATCACTAGATAGTTGTCCTATGTTTCCTTTAGGATTATAAATCATTAAATCCGAAAGACATTCCTTTGAAGCAATAATAGGCATATTTACTTTTCTAGCTTCATTGTCATAAAGGGAAGTTACTAACATAAGTTTTTCACTTAAACTTCTATCATTTAAGTTTGGTATTTTAACTATAGCAGGAATTCTTCTTATGAATGTTGTTAATAACATAGAGTTTGGATTTTCAGTAGTTGCTGCAATTATTAATACATTTGAAGTTCTTTCAGATGATACTTCACCAAGTCTTCTAAACTTCTTTTTATCTATATATAAGAAAAGCATCTCTTGACCTTCTGGAGGAAGTCTATGAATTTCATCTAAAAAGAGAACTCCATTATTAGCTTCTTCTATTAATCCTTTCTTATCAGATTCTGCACCAGTATAGGCACCCTTTACAGAACCAAAAAGTTGAGAAACTAATAAATTAGGGTTATTTGCATAATCTGCACAGTTAAAAACAACAAATGAAGAATCTTTCGAAAATACATTATTAATTAATCCATATTCATACATAAGCTCGGCAAAAAGGCTTTTACCTACACCAGACTCTCCTAGAAGTAATGTATGAAGCCCACCAGGATATAAAATTGATGATTTAGCTAGTTTTACAATAGACATAAGACTACTGTTTGCTCCAATTAATTTATTAAATGGATCTGTATCCTTCTTTTTTGGTAAAATAGAATCAAACTTAATATCATTTTCTTGAAGGTTAATTAATTCATTTAATGATAAACATTCAATTGATGAATCAAATAAATTCAAATTAAAAAGTTGTTCTAAATGATCTTTGTAAAAGTATTTTGTTGGTTTTCCTTTTATTTTTATTAGAATACCATCTTTGTGTAACTTATTTAAATCAGAAGATGCATTGTTTCTTAATATATCTAAATTTTCAGATATATCTAAAGAAGAGATTCCGATATAAGGATTATTTATTATATCTTCAGCAGTTAAATTCGAACAGAATTTATAAATATAGTTTCGTATCATTTCAATCCGTAACAATTATATCTACCTCCTTAAGTTATCTTTTTGGATTTTAAGCGCTACATTTTTAAACTTTTCTAAGGAATGTGAATAAAATTTATAATATGATTCGCAGAAGTAATTCAGATTACCTTTTTGATTTTCCTTATGTCTTCTACAACCACCTCTACAAAAATTAAGGTAAGCACAGTTTTTACATTTGTCATTTATATCTTTAGACGAATTAATAAAATTTAATGTGCTGCTATTTTTATGAATATCATCAAAGGAGTTTTCTAATATATTTCCAATACTGTAAGATTCATAAGTATAAAAATCGCAAGGATAAACTTCACCATTACTTTCTATAATATGCTGACATGAGCAGATTCCTTTCATTTCACAAGCCTCGTAATCTTTGTTAAAGAATAATCCTAAAATATTATCAAAAAGTCTTATACTTACGTATTTTCCAGACAATGTATCCTTGTACCAAAGATCAAAAAGATTAATTAAAAAATCACCGTATTGAGATGGTGTTATAGAGAAACTACTTAAATTCATCTGAGAGTTTTCTAATGGCTCTAAACAAGGAATAAATTGAAGGTAGTTAAAATTATTCTTTTTATAAAAATTATAGGTGGAATCAATTTTTTTGCATAAAGCAGAAGTAATAACTGTTAGTATATTATAGTCTACATTATATTTTTCCAATGTATGTATTCCATTCATTACTCTGTTAAATGAATCTTTATTTAAATGGTCGACTCTGTTTAGATTATGTAAATCTTTATTACCATCAAGGGAAATACCAATTAAAAAATTATTGTTACTAAAGAAAATTGCCCACTCATTATTAATTAATGTTCCGTTAGTTTGTAATGCGAAGGAGAAGCTTGTACCATTAAGGTTATTTATTCTTATATAATCTATAAGCTGCTTGTAGAAATCTATTCCTATAAGTAATGGCTCTCCACCTTGAAAGGCTATTGAACAATTACCACCATTACAATATTCAAAAACTCTATCTAATATTTTTTTTATAGTATCTTCCTTCATAAAGCCATAATCTCTTATTTCCCTTGCATCAGATATAGAGTTATAGAAACAATACTTACATTTTAAATTGCATTTACTTGAAGAAGGTTTAATCATCAAGCTTAAATTTTTTCTCATAAAAATCCTCCTTTTATATATCCAGAGCTTATGTAAAGGTTTTGATATATATACATATTAAAATGAATTAGTAAAAAAAACAAGTAAATCCATAATAATGATAATTAAATAAAATTTACAGGAGAGTATTGAAATAATATTATTAAAAGTATTTAAGAGATAAAATGAGTATTAATGAGTATTACTATGTAGAAAAAGTCTACTTTTTAAGAGTTGGCATGATAGTTGCTATTAATAAAGGCAAGAGGAGGATGGAAAAATGAATGAAATAGGAATTATATTAATTAGTCATGGTTACTTTGCAAAATATGCAATGGATAGTGCTGAAATGATTGTAGGAAAGCAAGAAAATTATAAAGTTATTTCAGTAACAGATGATAAAGATTTAGAGGATGTGCTGAAAGAACTTGAGGATTCTTACAAGATATTGAGTAAAGATAGAGAAGTTATTGTATTAGCAGATATATTTGGAGGAACACCTTGTAATGCTACTTCAAGACTGATATTAAATGGTGAAAATGTAGTTGCTTATACAGGATTTAATTTACCAGTTTTATTAGAATTACTATTAAATAGAGATAGACCTATAGATGAGATTAAGTCAAATCTAGAAAGGACATATAATGAAACTTTTATAGATATAAGTGAAATGGTTTTAAGTGAAGTAAAAGAAGAGGAAATAGTTTTATAGAAAATAAGGGGGAGATTTAATTGAGTATTAAATTAGTTAGAATTGATGACAGACTTATACATGGACAAGTTTGTTCAACTTGGATTGGAGACTACAATATAGAACAAGTACTTATTATAAATGACAAGGTTGCCAATGATCCAGTTCAAAAATCAGTAGTAGGGTTAGCAGCTCCTTCTGGAGTAAGAGTTTTAGTTTTTGGAGTAGATCAATTTATAGAAGTTATTAAGAAAAATCCTATTAAAAAGGCTACATTATTATTATTTACTACTTCTACAGATGTTTTAAAGGTAATGAAGGGTGGATTAGAAATAACAAAGTTAAACGCTGGAGGAATGAGATATAACGAAACAAGAAAGAGGTTAACAAAGTCTATTTCAGTAACGCCAGAAGAAGAAAATGCATTTAAGGAAATTATAAATATGGGGGTAGAAGTATTTATACAAATGGTTCCTAAAGATGATGTTATTTATATGAAAGATATTATATAAAAATTTATAAAGGGAGAGGATTATATGTTAATTAAAGCTATATTAGTTGCTGTCTGGGCTGGGATATGTGCTTGGGACCAATATGGACCACACTTAGGATTTAGAAAGCCTTTATTAGCAGGAGCTGTTACTGGACTTATTTTAGGGGATTTAAGACAAGGACTTATTATTGGAGCTACTTTAGAGTTAATGTGGTTAGGGGTAAATAACGTAGGAACTTATGTACCACCTGATGTTATTTCAGGATCAGTAGTTGGAGTAGCAATAGGGATTTTATCTGGTGGAGGAGAAGCAGCAGGAATAGCAATAGCAATACCAGTATCACTTTTAGTTCAACAACTTGATATGTTATGTAAGACGTTAAGTATATCTTTAGTGCACAAGGCAGATAAAATTGCTGAAACAGGAGATTTTGACAAGATAGACAAGCTACAGTATATGGGAGCAGGTCTTATATTTTTAAGCAGAGCATTTCCAACATTTATAGCAGTATTTTTAGGCGCTAGTGCAATTGATTCAATTATGGCATTTATACCAGCAAGTATAATGACAGGATTAACAGTAGCATCAAAAGTAATTCCTGCAGTTGGTATAGCGATGTTGTTAACTATGATGCTTAAAAAGAATATGTGGATGTTCTTAGTATTAGGATTTACTTTAACAACTTATTTAGGAATTCCAACACTAGCATTAGCGTTAATAGGTGCATGCTTTGCAGGAATATACGATTTAATAATGACTAAAAAGGAAAAAGAAGTTGCTGTAAATTCAATAACAGTAGAGGTTGATGATTCTGTAGAAGGAGGTTGGGATTTATAATGGCAAATTTAATTACTAAAAAAGAATTGAAAAAGGTATTTTGGAGATCGCAATTATGTCAAATGTCTCATAACTATGAAAGAATGCAAAGCTTAAGTACTGTATATATATTAAAACCAGTATTAAAGAAGTTATATAAAGATAAGTCAAAAGAAGAAAAAGTTAATGCAATGAAGAGACATTTAGAATATTTCAATACGCATCCAATAGCTATGCCATTTATCTTAGGGATAGTATCTGCTATGGAAGAGACAACTAATGAGGAACAAAAAGAATCAGTTATTGCAATGAAAACAAGTTTAATGGGACCTTTTGCTGGTATTGGCGATAGTTTACTTAACTTTACTTGGATGCCGATTGCAGGTTCTATAGGAGCAGCTTTCGCTTTAGATGGAAATATATTTGGAGCATTAATGATGTTTTTAATGATTAATCTTTTGTATTTTCCAATAAAGTATTATGGACTAACTAAAGGTTATTCAAAGGGAATAGAAGTATTAGGCAAAGAGGATAACGGTAAAGGGATATTTGATAGATTAGCAAATATGGCTAATGTGTTAGGAATAATAGTTGTTGGGGGTTTAATTGCAACAACTGTAAAGGCAACATTAGGAGTTCAAATATCAGCTGGAGAAAATCCACTTATGCTACAAGAGATGTTAGATAAAGTTATGCCTAACTTAATTCCGTTATTAGTTACTATTGTATGCTACTACTTATTAAAGAGGTCAAATGGAAAGAATGCAGTATGGATTATATTTGGAGTTTTAATTATAGCTGTAATTCTATCCATGCTAGGTATAATTGTTTAATTTAATTTTAGATATAAATCTCGGATAAACCGAGATTTATATCTATTAGAGAAATTTTAAATAGGAGGATATAAAATGAGAACAGTTGTAATATTAATGGATACTTTAAAAAGAGATATGATGGAAGTTTACAATAAAAACACCTGGGTAAGAACACCTAATATAACGAAATTCTCTAAGGAAGCTACTACTTTTGATAATCATTGGGTTGGATCTGCGCCATGTATGCCAGCAAGAAGAGATATACTTACAGGAAGACTAAATTTTTTAGAAAGATCTTGGGGGCCAATAGAGCCATTCGATATTACATTACCTGAAGTTTTAGCAGAAAAAGGTGTATTTAGTCATATAGTAACAGATCACCCTCACTATTTCAGGTTAGGTGGAGAGGGATATGTACAACAATTTACAACATGGGATTTTTATAGAGGTCAAGAGGGGGATCCATGGATATCTAGAATAGATGATCCAACATGTATGCCTAAAGATTATTATGGAAAGCTTAGAAGACAGTATCAATGGAATAGAACTAAGTGGGATAGACAAGAGGAAGAGTATCCTACTCCAAAGACTTTTAGTGCAGCCTGTGAGTGGTTAGAAGATAATAAGAATCATGATGACTTTTTCTTAATGGTAGAAACTTTCGATCCACATGAGCCTTTTGATGTACCAGATGAGTATATGGATATTTATGATTGTAAGTATGATGGACCTTATTTTGAAATACCAAATTATAAAGAAGTAGATGTTCCAGAGGATGCTTTAGAGTATATAAATAAAAGATATGCTGCATTACTTACAATGACAGACAATCATTTTGGAAGGTTAATTAAGAAATTGAAGGATTTAAATTTATATGATGATACATTAATTATAGTTACTACAGATCATGGATATTTCTTAGGAGAAAGAAATTATTTTGGTAAAAACTATATGCATATGTACAATGAACTAGCTCATATACCACTATTGGTAAGATTCCCAGAAGGAAAAATGGTTGGAGAAAGAGTGGATTTATTAACTCAAAATATAGATATTATGCCAACGGTTTTAGATTATTCTGATATAGATATTCCAAAAGATGTGCAAGGATTTTCTTGGAAAGATATAGTTGATGGAAAAGAATATAAAAGAGATTATGCATTATATGGATATCATGGAGTAGCTGTAAATATAACAGATGGAGACTATACATACTTTAGATCTCCTAACAAAGAAAATCAACCATGTTATGAATATACCTGCATTCCTACAACTATAAGAAAATATCTAGGAAAAGATAAGCAAGAAGAAATAGAGATGGGAAGATTTATTAGTAGAACAAATTATCCCGTTTATAAGATAAAGATTTATAATCCTTCAATTCTTGATAATGTAGAGAATGCATTAGAGTATACAAATGAAGATAAGCTATTTAATATCGTTGAAGATTATCAGCAAATAAAGTCTATAAAAAATAATGACTTAGAAGATAAATATAAGAAGCTTATGATTAGAGCATTAAAGGAAATGGATGCTCCAGAAGAGCAATTAGAAAGATTGAATTTAAAGTAGGAGGTATTTTATGAAGATAATTATTTCAGCAGATTATAAAAGTAAGGATTTTAAAGACTCTATAAAATTATATCTTATAGAAAATGGATACGAGGTAATAGATAAATCTCAAGGAAAAGATTTAGATTTCTATGAGTCTTCAAATTTAGTAGCAGAAGCTATTCTTAATCATGAAGGAGATAAGGGAATAGTTATAGATGAATATGGAACAGGGTCCTTTAATGTCTGTACTAAACATAAGGGAATAATTTGTGCACAAGTTGAAGATGAGCATTCTGCAAAAATGACTAGAGACCATAACAATACTTCAATAATAGCAATTGGGGCTAAGGTAACATCCATAGAAATTGCAAAGAAAATAGCAGAGAATTTTATTTTATCTAATTATTCTGGTGGAAGGCATCAAATAAGAATAGATATGTTAAACAAGATGGCATAGGAGGGGAAGAAATGATTATTTCAGTTGGTTGCGATCATATAGTAACAGAAGTTAAAGATAGTGTTGTAGAATATTTAAAATCTAAGGGGCATGAAGTTATAGATAATGGAACATATGACAAAGTAAGAACTCATTATCCTATCTATGGAAAGAAGACTGCAGAAAAAGTAGTTAATGGAGAAGCAGATTTAGGAATAGTAATTTGTGGAACAGGTGTTGGAATTACTAATTCAGCTGCCAAGATAAAGGGAGCCAGAGTATCATTAGTAAGAGATGTAGAAACTGCAAGATATTCAAAAGAAAATTTAGATATAAATATATTAGGATTTGGTGGAAGAATAACTGGTATTGGACTTATGGAAAATATTATAGATGTTTTTCTTGAAACAAAGTTTAATCCTACAGAAGAAAATAAGAAAATGGTAGAAAAGCTGAACAATATGATAGAAAAAGATTATGCAAATGGTGATGAACATTATTTTGATGAGTTTATTGAAAAGTGGGATAGGGGAGAATATCATGACTAGTATATTATCAACAAGAGAAATGTTGAAAAAAGCTCAAAGAGAGGGATATGCAGTACCAGCCTTTAATATTCATAACTTAGAAACATTAGAAGTAACTGTAGAAACAGCTGCAGAGCTAAAATCACCAGTAATATTAGCTGGAACTCCATCAACTATTGAATATGCAGGCGGAGAATTTATAGTAGCAATGGCAGAAGCAGCAGCTGAAAAATATAATATTCCAATTGCAATACACTTAGATCATTTTGAAGTAATAGATGAAATAAAGCACTTTGTTGACTTAGGATTTAAATCAACTATGATAGATGCCTCTCATGAGGCTTTTGAAGAAAATATAGAAATAGTTAAAAAAGTTGTTGAATATGCACACAAATACGATGCAACAGTAGAAGCAGAGCTTGGAAGATTAGGTGGACAAGAAGATGATTTAATAGTAGATGAAAAAGATACTAGGTATACTAATCCAAAGCAAGCAAAGGAATATGTAGAAAGAACAGGAATAGATTCACTAGCAGTAGCGATTGGAACAGCACATGGATTATATAATGGAGAAGCAAAGTTAGATTTAGATAGGCTAAAAGAAATAAGAGATATGGTAGATGTACCATTAGTATTACATGGAGCATCAGATGTACCAGATGAATTGGTTAAAAAAGCAATTTCTCTTGGAATATGTAAAGTAAATGTAGCAACTGACTTAAAGATTCCATTTTCAGATGCGGTAAAGAATTACTTTATAGAAAATCCTAATGCTAATGATCCAAGAAAGTATATGGCACCAGGAAAAGAAGCTATGAAAAAAGTAGTTGAACATAAAATTATAGTTTGTGGAAGCAATGGAAAAGCTTAATTATAAGGAGTTATTATGATACTAGTAGTTAATTTAAATGCGTCAGTAGATAAAAAGTATGTTATGGATGATTTAAATAAGGGATTAGTAATGAGAGCTAAGAGTGTTGAAAATACTCCAGGTGGTAAAGGGATTCACGTAGCAAATGTATCGACAATATTAAAAGAAGAATGTATAGTTACTGGATTTCTAGGTGGGAAAACAGGAGAGTTTATACACAACAAGCTAGAAGAGTATGGAATAAACCAAGACTTTATAAATATAAAAGGTGATACAAGAGAGTGCATAGCCATAATTACTGATGACTTAATTCAAACAGAAATTTTAGAGCCGGGTCCTGAAGTTACAGAGGAAGAGCAAAATAGCTTCATAGAGAAGTATAGTGAATTATTAGAAGAGGCTAATATAGTAGTAGCATCAGGAAGTGCTCCTAGAAATATACCTAAGGATTTTTATAAGAAGCTAATAGAGATAGCTAATAGTAAGAATAAAAAGTTTTTATTAGATACAAGTGGAGATTTACTTAGAGAAGGCATTGTAGGAAAGCCATTTTTTATTAAACCTAATAAGGATGAAATAGAGTTTTTAACTGGAAGAACTATAGAAAGTTATAAAGATGCTGTTAGGGAAATTAAAGAGTTTCATAAAATGGGTGTGGAGTTAGTTGCAATTTCATTAGGAGAGGAAGGATCAGTAATAGGTTATAAGAGTAAATATTATAAAGTAACGGTTCCTAAGATTAATGCTGTAAATCCAGTAGGATCAGGAGATTCATATGTAGCAGGTGCAGCAATAGGTCTCGAAAGAGGATATGAAATAGAACATGTCTTAAGGCTTGCATCTGCCTGTGGAACTGCAAACGCACTGGAAGAGGAGACGGGTTCGGTTAAATTAGATGTAGTTCAAGATTTATTAGATAAAGTAACTATTTCTATAATTGAAGATTAAACTTAATAATTGGTTATTATAGGAGGTTATTAGCGTGAGTGAAATAAAGAGTGACACAATTAGAGAATCTAAAATAGTAAAAGAAGAAGCTGTCTATAACTTTAAAAAAGAAGAAATGATATTAAGAGATTTTTTAGCTGCAGATAGAACATTGCTAGCAAATGAGAGGACATTGCTAGCTTATATTAGAACAGGAATTAGTCTTCTTGCAGTAGCAATATCATTAATAAAGTTATTCGATACTACAGCTACATATATATTAGGGATAATATTTATAATTTTAGGGTTAATGCCAATAGTTTTAGGATTGTATAGATATAAAACTATTAATAAAAAATTAAGGCATGTTATATATAAGTAGATATTAATGGATAAAAATAATAGGGATAACCTTCTAAAGAAAATATAAGAAGCTGGCGAATAATTGAAAATTAATAATATAATGCGCAATTGAGGAAGAAGTTACTGAAAGTAGTTTTAAAATAATAGAAAGTTAAGTGCTCTATTGGAAATGGTCTGACTTACGTACAGTTAGCATTAATATTATTTAATAGATTAAAGAAAGGTCTAAAGGCTTTAGTACATGAAGTTATGTAAATTAAAAGTAATAATATTCACTATATTAAATATATAGGATAATTAATAACATATTGCAGCTTAAATTAGTAGCAATGTGTTATTTT
>NZ_JAWGSV010000066.1:0-13799 GCF_032552055.1 Clostridium sp.
AAACTATAATGTTCTGATATTGTTTAGTAAAATCCATATGATATAATTGATTAATATAAGAATACAAATTTGAGTATTAAGTGTTAAATAATAATTTATAGAATAATAGGTGAAAAAATGAGTGGATTATTTAGAAAGTTTATAGAGTTTGCAATAGGAAATGGATTAGTAATGATTTTAGGGTTAATATCAACACCTATTGTATCTAGAATGCTTTTACCAATAGAAAAAGGGAAGGCAGATATTTTTGTAACTTATACTAGTTTAATTGTATTAGTTATAACTATGGGGATAGATCAAGCATATATAAGATTTTTTAATGATGAAGATGAAAATTGTAAGGGGGATTTATTAAGAAAATCAATTAAGTTCCCAGTATTATTAAATATAATATTAGGAGCTATACTTATATTATTTTATAAACCAGTTTCAAATTATATGGTTAAAGAGACATCATTAGTATTGGTGGTATTATTTGCATTTCATAGTTTTATTACTATTATAAGCAATTTTGCACTTATTAACATTAGAATGAAACAAAAGGCTAAGACTTACTCCACGTTAGGAGTAATTAATAAGATTGCTTTTATTATTTTTATAATATTAATATATAAGATTTTTGGTGGTAACTATATAACATTAGTTTTAGCAACTGTATTATCAAATCTTGTTATGACATTAATGGGAGTATTAATAGAGAAAGAAGATTGGTTTAAGTTTAATAAAAACTTTAAGTCTAAAACTTCTACAAGAGACTTGATTATATATGGTAGTCCATTTATCTTATCCATGGGTATAACTTGGGTCTTTCAGTCTATTGATAGAATATCAATTCAACTATTTAGTGACTATGAACAATTAGGGTTATATGGTGGAGCTATGTATTTTATATCTATATTAAATACAGTACAAGGAGCTTTTACAACTTTTTGGACTCCTGTAGCTTATGAAAAATTTTCTACTAACCCTGAAGATAGGAAGTTTTTTAGCAATATAAATGAAATTGTATCACTATTTATGTTAATAATAGCAATAGGAGTAATTGCTTTTAAAGATGTTTTAATAATAATTTTAGGTAGTGATTATGAAGGATCTCAATTTATTTTTCCATTCTTAGTTTTAATGCCAATTATGTACACTATATCTGAAACAACTGTTTTAGGTATAAATTTTAAAAAGAAAACAAAGTATCACATTTATATTGCAGTTGCATCTGCAGTAGCTAATATTATTGGAAACTTTGTATTAGTACCAAGGCTTGGAGCAAAAGGTGCAGCTATTTCTACAGGATTAGCTTATGTTGTTTTCTTTGCAAGTAGAACATATTTAGGAAATAAACTATATAAAATTAATGTTAACTTAAAGAAGTTCTTTATTGGAGTTATAGCTGTATATGTTTTAGCAGCATTCTCAAGCATATATAGAATAAACTTAATTATTGTAATTTTAACATTAGTTAGTACAACTGTAGTTTGCTTACTATATAGAAATGTAATAAAAGATTTATTTGATATTGTTAATAAAAAACTGAAGACAAGAAAATAGATAGTATTAATAAAGTAGCTAAAAGCCAGAAAATAGATAGAATTATAAAATTCTGTTTAGTGGACAATTAATAAATTTTAGTAGTATAATTGTATGAGTAAAAGTACAAAAAATGACTAATTAAAGTTGGGAGAATAAAAGTATGAATAAAATAAAAACTTTTATATTAGTGATAATAGATATTTTTATGATAAATATGGCATACTTATTAGCCATAAATATAACTTTTTTTGATAGATTTACGGAAATAGCTACAATTTATCAAAATGATATTTTTGTTGTTACTATAATATATATAACCTGTTTTGCTTTATTTAAAATGTATAGTTCATTATGGCATTTGACAGGTACCGATGAATTCTTATTAGGCGCTGGTGGCGGTATAGTAGCTGGTGCTATAGCAATTGTTTATACAAGAACTCTTGGAGCTACAATTCCTCTTAATGTATCAGTAATTGGTACTATTTTAACTTGTATTTTAGTATTAGGATATAGAGTTTTATATAGAGTATATAGAAGAGCACTGCTATATATGCCGTACAAATATTCTGAAGATCAAAAAAGAGTAATGATTATAGGAGCTGGATCAGCTGGAACTATGATTATTAATGAAATGCTTTCTAGAAGAAACTTGAAGTTAAATCCTATACTTTTAATTGATGATAGAGATTTTAAACAAGGAAAGCGTATTAGTGGAGTTAAGGTTGAAGGTAGAAGAGAAGATATAGTAAGACTAGCAGAAGAAAAAGAAATAGATACTATAATATTAGCTATACCGTCTATAGATAATGAAAATAAAAGAGAAATTTTAGATATATGTAAGAATACCAATTGTAAAATAAAAATAATACCTGGAATATATGAGATTATTTCTGGTGAAGCCACAGTAAGTAAAATTAAAGATGTAGAATTAGAGGACTTATTAGGAAGAGAGCAAGTTATTTTAGATAATAAAGGCATATCTGATTATTTAAATAATAAAGTTGTGTTGGTAACAGGAGCTGGTGGATCAATTGGCTCAGAATTATGTAGGCAGATAATACAGTTTGGCCCTAAGCTTTTAATTTTATTTGATATCTATGAAAATAGCGTTTATGATATACAAAATGAATTAAAAGATGGATATCCGGATATAAATATGAGGGTTTTAATAGGTTCTGTAAGGGATAAGGAAAGATTAGAAGAAATTTTTGACTCTTACAATGTTAATGTAGTATTCCATGCAGCTGCCCATAAGCATGTGCCTTTAATGGAAGGAAGTCCTAAGGAAGCAATTAAAAACAATGTTTTTGGAACTTTAAACTTAGTTAAAACAGCCCATGAGCATAAGATTGATAGATTAGTTTTAATTTCTACTGATAAGGCAGTAAATCCTACTAATATTATGGGAGCATCAAAAAGATTATGTGAGATGATTATTCAATCATATAATACTATAAGTAATACTGAATTCGTTGCAGTTAGATTCGGAAATGTATTGGGAAGTAATGGATCAGTTATACCGTTATTTAAGAAGCAAATTAAAAGTGGTGGGCCAGTTACTGTAACCCATAAGAGTATTACTAGATATTTCATGCTTATTCCAGAGGCTGCTCAATTAGTGCTTCAAGCTGGATGTTTCGCAAAAGGTGGAGAAATCTTTGTATTAGATATGGGTAAACCAGTGAAAATTTATGACTTGGCAGTTGATTTAATTCGATTATCTGGGTTTGAACCTAATAGAGATATAAAAATTAAGGTTACTGGACTTAGACCAGGTGAAAAACTTTATGAAGAGCTGTTAATGAGTGAAGAGGGGTTAACTGAAACTAGTCATAATAAGATTTATATTGGAAAACCTACCTTTGAAAGTATAGAGAGCTTAAATATTAAATTAGGAGAGCTTAAGGAATTGTTAAAAGAAAGTGATGTTTTACTAATTAAAGAAAAAATGAAACAAATAGTTCCAACTTATAAAGAGGCTGATGAAGTAAATGAAGTTGCAATTACAAAGGAAGAAATTTAGCAAATATTAGTTTAGAGATAGAGGATAATAATGAGTAGATTTAATCAAGGAATAAAGAGATGTTTTGATTTTATTGTATCTTTAATAGGTATAATAATTCTTTCCCCAGTATTTATTATAGTGAGTATTGCTATTAAACTTGACTCTAAAGGGAATATATTATTCTTACAAAAAAGAGTTGGGAGATATGGTAAGGAATTTAATATATATAAGTTTAGAACAATGGTAACAGATGCTGAAAAGCTTGGAAAGCAAATCACTATAGGTAAAGACGATAGAATTACTAAAGTTGGTGTTTTTTTAAGGAAGTTTAAAATTGATGAACTTCCACAATTATTTAATGTATTTAAAGGGGATATGAGCTTAGTTGGCCCAAGACCTGAAGTACCTAAATATGTTTCATTATATAGCTTTGAGCAAAAAAAAGTATTAAATGTTAGACCAGGAATAACAGATATGGCTTCATTAAGATATAAAGATGAAAATGACATACTTGGAAAAGTTGACAATCCGGAAGAATACTATATTAATGTTATTATGAAAGATAAGCTAAATTTAAATTTAGAATATATAGAAAAGAGCAATATCTTTTTTGATATATATTTAATAGTAAAAACTATAATAAAATGCATATAGATGTAAGGTGGTAAAAATTATGAAGAAGTTGAATTTTGCGATTATCGGTTGTGGAAGAATTTCATATAAGCATGTAGAAGGACTATATGAAAATAAGGATGTAACAAATTTAGTTGCAACATGTGATGTTAAGGTTGAACTTGCTAAAGCTAAGGCTAAAGAATATAAAGAGAAAATGAATGATAGTTCTTTAAATATAGGTGTATATGAAGACTATAAAGAAATGCTTGAAAAGGAAGAAATTGATGTAGTTACTATAGCTACAGAAAGTGGATATCATGCAGAAATTGCAATTTACTGTATGAATAAAGGCAAGCATGTTATAGTTGAAAAGCCAATGGCTATGTCAATTGATGATGCTAATGAAATGATTGAAGTTGCTAAAAAAAATAATGTTAAATTATCAGTAGCTCACCAAAATAGATTTAATAAACCTATTCAAAAGCTTAGAGAAGCTATAGAAGGTGAAAAGCTTGGTAGAATAATGAATGGTACTGCAAGAATTCTTTGGAGAAGAGATGATAATTATTATAAGCAAGCACCATGGAGAGGTACTTGGGATCTAGATGGTGGTACTTTAATGAATCAATGTATACATAACATAGATTTATTACAATGGATGGTAGGTTCTGAAGTTGAAAGAGTTTATGCAGAATGTGATACTTATAGAAATCCAATAGAAGCGGAAGATTTCGGCGCTATAGTAATTAGATTTAAAAATGGTGCTATTGGAATAGTTGAGGGAAGTGCTGTTGTATATCCTAAGAACTTAGAAGAAACTTTAAGTGTATTCGGTACTGAAGGTACAGTTGTTATAGGTGGTCTTGCTGTAAATGAGCTAGAAACTTGGAGATTCGAAGGTGAAGATGAAGAAGAAGTTAAGAAGGACTTACAAGTTGAAATAGATAGCGTTTATGGAAAAGGACATACACCTTTATTTAGAGATGTAGTAGATGCTATAAATGAGGATAGAAAGCCATATGTAAGTGGAGAAGATGCAATAGTGCCTCTATCAATTATTTTAGCTGCATATAAATCAAGAAAAACTGGAATGCCAGTAAATTTCCCATTTACTAATTTTTCTAGTTCAGATATGAAGAAATAAAGTTCCGCATAATTGCGGACTTTTCTTTAAACTTTATCCTATTGCTATCATTGCTAATACTCTCATTTTCTCAAAGCTGGAGTTAAGCACTGCTACGCGACTGGATTAGTTCTTCTAAGCTTCAGATGGAGTAAGGTAATCTTGCACTCTGTGAAAGTGATTCACACAAAATGCAAGATTTTGGTTCTCTACTTTTAAGAAAATTCCATCTGAAGCTAAGAATCACTTTATTTTAAGGAGTTGGAGTTGTGAATAAGACTGTCTCAATAGTTATACCTTGCAGAAATGAAGAAAAATATATAGAAAAGTGTGTTAATTCATTTTTAGAGCAAAGCTATCCAATGGATTTAGTCTCTATTATAATAGCAGATGGTATGTCTACAGATAAAACAAGAGAAATAATAAATGATATATCTAATACTCATAAAAATGTAATACTTTTAGATAATAAAGGACTATCTGCTCCTAAGGGAATGAATCTAGGAATTAGATATAATAATTCCGATATAGTAATTATTTTTGGTGCCCATGCTTATGCAGATAAGGATTTTATAAAGGAAAATGTGCTAGCCCTTGAAAGAGAAGGGGTAGGTTGCTCCGGTGGAGTTATAAAAACAGTAAATGAAAATGTCAAAGGAGCTGCTATTGCTGAGGCTATGAGCTGTCCATTTGGTGTTGGGAATGCATTATTTAGATTTGCTGATAAAGAAAGCTATGTTGATACAGTAGGCTTTGGGGCTTATAAAAGAGAATTATTAAATGAAGTGGGTCTTTTTGATGAAGAGTTAGTAAGAAATCAAGATGATGAGCTTAATTTTAGGGTTGAAAAAAGCGGAGCAAAGATACTTTTATCACCTAAGATAAAGGCAACTTATTTTAGTAGAGGTGATTTTAAAAAGCTTTGGAGACAATACTATCAATATGGTTTCTGGAAAGTTAGGGTAATTCAAAAACATAAAAGACCTGCATCAATAAGGCATTTAATTCCTTTAATGTTTGTACTATTCTTAACTATAGGTGGAGTAGCTAGTATTTTTTCAGGGTTATTGGCAAAATTATATCTTTCTATATTAGCTTTATATTTAGCTTTAGATTTATTTTTTGCTTTTAAAATATCTAGTAGTAAATCTTTTAAGTATCTGCCTTATTTAGTTATCAGTTTTCCATTTTTGCACATTTCATATGGATTAGGATTTATCTTAGGAATATTTAATTTTTATATATTTAAAAGCAGTAAATTAGAAGAAAGCAATAAAAGAATCTCAAGATAAAAGGTGAAAAATATGAAGTTTATGAAAAACAATAAGAACTTTATTGCATTAATAATAGTCTTAGTATTATTAGCAGTATCATACAAAGTTTATAAAGTTATAGATTTTAACAATAATAAAATCGATAAAGAAGTTGTTAATATTATTCTAAAAAATAATGAAATTAAAAATGGAATTAGCAATAGAACAAAAAATTTCAATAAAAACAATGATGATATTTATATCAATTTAATATTAACTAGTGACGACTATGATAACTTAGTACATACAAAGTTAGCTAATAAAAGCAAAATTGATATATTAGAGTATAATGGCAAGACTTTAATAGAGAAGGATTTTATACAGCCATTAGATAACTTAAATATTGATTTATCTAATGTAGATGATAACTCAGAATTCCTATATAACGATGAAATTATAGGTGTAAAGTATGGCTCTGCTATGCCGAAACTTATGTACAATAATTCTATATTAGAAGATTCAGGGGTTAGTAGTGATTTTATACCTGAAAATTTAGATGATTTAATATGGATGTTAGAAAAAGTTAAATCCCATGAACCTAATATAATTCCATTAAATTTATCACTATCAAGTATTCATGATTTATTTAGTTTGTTAGGAACAGCAGCTACATCAGAAACTTCAACTTATCCAACATTTTGGAATTATAAAAGTGGAAAATATGATTATTCTGGACTTGACATAGTATTAGAAAAGTTTAGATATATGTATGAAAATCAATTAATTAATTTAGATTTTGATTCTAAAACTATGGAAGATTTATTTAATGAATTTAATGATGAAAAATCGGCTGTAATGGTAACTAATTACTATCAAAAAAATAGTGTGAAGAAAAGATTATCAGATATAGATGTAAGATTTAGCAATATACCTTTTGCTTCAGAAAAATCAGGATCATTGTATTATCATACTTATCCTAGAATATTAGTATTAGCTAATAATACTAGTGATGAAGAGTTATCTCAAGAAGAAGAGGAAGAAAAAAATAGACATGATTTAGCTGTAAAAGAAGTTTTTGAATGGCTAATTAGTGAGGAAACAACAAGCTATTTAGTTGAAAATGATAATAACTTTGCATCCTTTGGTGATAATTACATGAATAATGATTTATATGATGGATTAAATGATAATACAAATTATAAACATTCTTTAAAAGATCCAACAGAAATTCTTGTTGGAAACTCTAAGATAGTAAAAGATAATATATTCTCTATAATTCGCGGAGAAATTGATATTAATAGTGGGATTAGTAAACTTGAAAGTGAAATGAATAGTTATATCTTAAACAATGAAAGAAATAAAGATGTTGACCTAGATAAGTATAAGGAGTAATTATATGAGTATTGATAAAAAGTATATTAAATGGAGTTCTATAGCCATTTTTATAATAGTAAGTGCTTTACTATCAGTTAAGGCAGTAGGGGTTAAGGATGGTGCTACTTTTACTTTATCTCTAGTTGTAACATTATATATATTAATTAATTCAAAAAAAGATACAAAAAAATGTTTATATTTATTTATTGTTTCAATGCCTATTTTAGTTACAGCAAGGAAGTTACTATATCTTGACTTGTTTATAATAAAGCTTAATTTTGAAAGTATTATAATATTATATATTTTTATTACTAATTTTAAGCCTATAATTAATAAGGGACGAGAGCTTGTTAATAGATATAAGGTGCTTTCATATTTTATTATATTATTTTGTTTATTTAGTTATATAAGCTGTATGTTCTCAAATAAACCTATTTTATCCTTAGAGTTAACTACAACTTCTATATTACTACCGATTATTTTAGGATTGATTTTTGTAACAATATTTGAGAAATGTGATATGAAGAAAATAGTATATTCATTAATTCTATCTATAAACTTTAGTTGCCTTTATGGATTAGTACAGTTATTAGGTATCTTAGTTAGTGGTGGGCATCTAAAAGATTCACGAGATATGCTTACTTTTGGATACCATAATGTAAATATATTTGTTAATGTAGCATTGATGGTATTTCCATTATTACTTAACGAAATCTTATATAAAAAGAATTCTATTATGGAAAAGGTATTTTTAATATTATCTGGAGTACTTCAAATGGGATGTATTTTTATAACTTTTTCAAGAGGTGCATGGTTATCATTAGGTTTAGTAGTAGTATTAATAATTTTTAGTAAAAAATATAAATACTTATTCATAGCTATGGTGATTATAGGAGGATTATTATCACCTATAGTATTGCCAAAGGTTATGGGAAGAGGTGATTCATCAACTCATTTTCTTCAGAATACATCAAATACAGCAAGATTATTATCAATAGTTACTAGTAAAGATGTCATGATAGACAATGTTTTTGGAGTTGGATATGGCAATTTTAATGAAGTTTATAGAACAAATGTAGCTGATTCATATTTAAGTTTAAATTATAATTTAAGAAAAAATATGGTAGCTCCTTTATATACTATGGAGCATGCTCATAACTTCTTTTTAAATATAGGTGTTGAGCAAGGAGTGATTTCATTTATCTCTATTGTGGGTATAATGGGTATATTTATATGGTTATCTATTAAAAGATACAAAGATAATAGGGGGATATTTGTATCGTTAATAATATTTATATTTATTGGGTTAACTACTGGAATTCAATTAAATCATAAAGGTGTATTAACAAACACATATATTCTTTGGATATTATTTGGAATAATAATTTTAAATAATGTAGAGTCTAATAAAAATATACAAGAAGAAAAAACTTTAAAAATGAATAGTAAATAATAAAGAATGTATAATTTAGTCTGAAATTGCATCAGAGCTTAGTTTCTGAAGTGAAATAATTTTAATAGAGTAAGAAGAGAGAAAAGAAACTGTTAGAACTATATGAGGATATATTAAAATAATATAATTTGTGGTATAGTTAAGAAAATTTTAAGATTACAAAGGTTTTATTAAGAAAATATTTATTGTTAATAAAGAAGATTAAAAATATAATACTAAGTGTAGGAGTTTTTTTACACTTAGTATTTTTTTATCCGATGGCTACCATTGCTAATACTCCCATCTTCTAAAAGTGGGAGCTAAGCACTGCTACGCCACTGGATTAGTTCTTCTAAACTTCAGATGAAGTAGTCATCCTGCACTCTGTGAAAGTTATTAACACAAAATGCAAGATTTTGGTTCTCTACTTTTTGAGAAAACTCCACCTGAAGTTAAGAATCACTTTATAATTTATAATATTAGGAGAAGGAAAAATGAAAAGATCTACGGTATTAGCCTGTATAGGTGTTATAATAGCTTTTCTTATAGTGGGAGCCTTAGGGAATAAGAAAGATTTTTATGAAAAACAAGAAAATTTTAAGACACCTGAAGAAGCTATAGTTAATTTTATTGGATATGCCAATATTAGTGAGACTATAAAAGCTGAAAATGGATATTATGAGAAGCTTTCAAGGAAGTTTCTAGAAAGCGTTTCAAGAAGATATAGATTATATATAGGGGATGATAGGTGGAGTTATATAAATAGTCAAATACCACAATTTTCAAGTTATGATTTAAAAGAGATTACAGAAAATGATTTGGATTTCATAAGGGATTATTATGAGGGCTCTTTAGAACAAATACCCAATTATATAAAGCCTATAGATAAAAGGTTTTATTCTTTAAATGGAAATGCAAGTAATATGAAGTATAATGATGATAGACATCCTAATGAGGATGGTACTTTTGATAATGTATTTGATATTGAAGAAGATAAGACGACTTTATATTTAGTGGTTGTTGATGAAGGTGAAGGATACGTAGTTGATTATTACTATGTAAATAATGTAGTGGAAGGTTAAATGTATATGTTAGAGGTTAAGAATTATTCTTTTAAGCATGGAGACAATAAAATATTAGATAACATAAGTTTTACCTTGGAAAGTGGAAAAATATTAGGACTAGTAGGACCAAGTGGAGTTGGTAAAACTTCATTAATTAGAGGAATAGTTGGATTATATAAAGGTGAAGGATCAATTTTACTAAAAGGAGAAGAAGTATATGATAATCCTAAGGTGAAAAATAAGATAGCTTTTGTACCTGATGAACATAGTAGCTTTTATTTAATTAAGATATCTGAAATTATTAATTATTATAAATCTATTTATAACAATTTTGATGAAGAAAAGTTTTATGAAATCAATAAAATATTTAAAATTCCATTAAATAAAAGATTTCTTCAGTTATCAAAAGGTATGAAGATGAGAGTAAATCTAATGATTGCTTTTTCATTAGATTCTGAACTTCTTATTTTAGATGAGCCACTTTCAGGGTTAGATCCTATATTAAAAGAAAAGCTTTTAAAGCTTATAGTAAAAGAAGGGGCTAAAAATAATAAATCTATAATAATAAGTACTCATAATCTTATTGAGCTTGAAAAAATTTGTGATGAAGTTATTATTTTGCATAATGGTAGTATAGATTATCATAATTCTTTAGATAAGATTAGACGTAACTTTAAGAAGATACAAGTTGCTTTCGATATGCCTGTATATGTTGAGGACTTAACTTTTAAAGGTATTTTTAGAATTTCTCAAGTTGGAAGGGTATTTACTATAATAGTTGAAGAAAATTGTGAGGAGTTTAAAGAATGGCTTAAGAGATTTAAACCTTTATTTTTAGAAGAAATAGATTTAAGTCTTGAGGAGGTATTTATTAATAGAATAGAGGGGAAGTGCATTGATGAAGAAATACTTTAATAAGGCTATATTTTATCAAGGTGATGGAAGCATTCTAGTTCCCTTACTAGTTACTTATATTTCAGCTTTTATAATAAATTTATTAGCTACATCTACTTATTTTAGTTGGTATATTAGAACTCCATTGTATAATCATAGCGATAAAGAAAATATTTTAACTATTCCTCATATTTTTTTATTTGGTTTATATATGGTAGTTATATATGTAATTACTGTTGGGGTTTTTAAAAGGAAAAAGTGGTCTACATTGCTTGCAGGGCCATTTTCTAGGATGGATATAAGAAAAAGAGAATTTCTTATAATTAGCATGTCTTCTATAGTATATATAATTGCTTTTTTATACTCTATATTAAGAGGATGGGCTAGTGAAAGAGAAATATTAAGATATATAGGTGGTTTCTATGAGTTAGTACTTATAGATACTTTAAAATTAATATGTATAGCAGTATTAATAATAGGAGTTCTAGCTCTATTAGATTCTATTTTTTCAAATATTTATTATTTATTTGGAACTATAGTATTTAGTTTTATATATTTAGTTTTTTTATACATCAATTTTGGACAATCATTAAGTTACTATAAAAATAGTTATATATATGGATTAGACTATATTATTAATGGTACCATGGAGTATATTGGTTATTCCAGTATAGGGAATCCTATGACTAATTTTCAAGTAATAATGATATCTATGATTCTTTTATTAGTGGGTATTGCACTTATATTTATATCAAAGAAATTAACTAATAAAATGCTACTTGAAGATATGAATGAAGGAATAATATTTAATTTACCAAAGAAAATTGCAAGATTTATGATTATAACTTTTCCTGGAATGATGGTAGCATTATTTGTATCAGGATTAATTGATTCTATGTATTTTATGTATTCTTTAGGGACATATAAATTATCTATTATAAGACTAGGAATAATAATAGTAGTAAGTATTATAAGTCATTTTATATTAAAAAAAATTACTATAAAGCCTAAGGAAATATACAGACTTTAGAGAAATGAAAAATTAAGAATTAAGAATGAAGAATTGTGGAGGAAACTGCAGCAGAGCTGAGTTTCTAGAATGAAATTATAGTAATGAAAATAAAGAAAGTAGAATAGAGGAAGTAATTTCTTCAAGATTATAGGAATAGATTATTTTTTAATTTAGCTTTACTAAAATTAAATTGTAAAAGATGTTATTAAAGAGGTTTTTGATTTTTTATAATGCGTAGTTTTAATTATTTATTTGTGGTAATAATTTATAAAGTTGCATTGTAGATAAGTTTCTGAAATTAAATAAGTTTATATAAAAAAGGTTGTCTTTGTGACAACCTTTTTATATTAATTATTCAAACTCTAAAAGGAGTTTTTTCTTTAATTTTTCATTATACATTCTTCATTTTTCATTTCAAATTAAGCTTGCTTAATTTGCCACAGCATTTTCTTCTTTTATTTCTCTAAATATAACATGTCCTAATGCAATGGAGATTATAGTTGGAATTAACCATCCAAAGCCTAATTCAGCAAGTGGAATAAAGTTTAAGTTTATTCCTGGAATAGCAAATAATATCCCAAAGAATAACGAAGTATAAACTCCAAGTCTTACAGCTTTAATATTAGTTAAGAACTTTGACATTAGTGTAGTTAATATTAATGTTATACAAACAGGATATAAAATATTTAATATTGGTGCTGATAGTACAACTATCTTATCTACTCCTAAGGTTGCCAGTGATAAGCTTACTATAGATATTATTATTGCATTTAACTTAAAAGGTAATCTTCCATTAGAAATTTTTTCGAAGAAGGAAGAACCAGCAGATAATAAGCCTATAGATGTAGTTAAGCATGCAAGGCACATAGCTATTCCTATTAAAACAGGTCCAACAGAACCTAATATATTTCTAGATATTAATAATAATAATCCAGTTTTACCTATTTCACCTGTAGTTAACTCAGTAGTTTGAGCTCCTATATAAGTTAATCCACCATATACAAAAGCTAGTCCAATAACGGCTACTAAGCTTGATTTTAAAATCATTTTAGGCATTTCTTTATCTTTATAGCCCTTAGTTTTTAATGAAGTAGTTATTACTCCAGCAAATAATAATGCAGCTATAGCATCCATAGTTTGATAACCTTCTAATAATGAAGTAGAAAAAACATTTATAGCATTAGTTTCTGTAATAGCACCTATTGGCATAACTAAGCCTTTTACTATTAAGATTACTAAAAGAGCTATAAGAGCTGGTGTTAGGAATTTACCTATAGTATCTATTATTGAAGTTTTTCTTAATACAAAAAATAAGTTAATTGCAAAATATATAGCCATTGCTACAAAAGGTGTAACCTTTGGGAAAAAAGGATTAACACTTAACTCAAAGGTAGTTGCAGCTGTTCTAGGTATTGCAAGCATAGGTCCTATTGTTATAAATAAAATAGCAGTAAATATTACTGAAAATTTATTACCAATTTTGCTAGATAAGGTTTTAAA
>NZ_JAWGSV010000067.1:0-13726 GCF_032552055.1 Clostridium sp.
AGTATAGTGTTTCAAGGGATACTATAAGAAAATCATTAAATTTATTAGAACAAAATGGATACATACAAAAATTAAAAGGTAAGGGTTCTTTTGTACTAGATATCAATAAATTCAATTTTCCTGTTTCTGGAATAAGAAGTTTTAAAGAATTAATTGAGAGTATGGGGAAAGAAATAATAACTTTAGTAGAAGAATTAAGTCTTAAGGCTCCAAGCAATAAGACTAAGACTAAGTTAGAGTTAAGAGATGAAGATTATGTATGGAAAATAGTTAGAGTAAGAAAAATTGATGGGGAAAGAATAATTCTAGATAAAGATTATTTTAATTCGAAATTTGTTCCTACATTGACCTTAGAAGTATGTAAGGATTCTTTATATAATTATATTGAAGGTGAGCTTGGGCTTAAAATATCCTATGCAAAAAAGGAAATAACTGTACAGCAAGCAACAGAAGAAGATAAAAAATATTTAGATTTAGGAAGAGATAACATGGTAGTTGTAGTTAAGAGTTATACATATCTAGAAGATAGGAGTCTTTTCCAATACACAGAATCTAGACATAGAACAGATAAATTTAAATTCGTAGATTTCGCAAGGCGTTAAATAAAAATAACAGGGATGAACCCTGTTATTTTTATTAGCTATAAACTTTTTCTTCAAATCCTGCAAAGTTTAATGAAATATTTAAGTTTCCGTTTTTGACTCTTAGTTCATCTATAAATTTCTTTTGATTTACATCAAGTTTCATTTGAACTATATAATGAATTTCAAAAAGTGAGCCAAAGTCTCTAGTTTTAATAGTTTCAATATACCAAGAGTCAGTGTATTTATTTAAAATTCCATCAAATATTCCATCATAGTTTAAGTCTTCTGGAATTGTTATTTTAAGCTTAGATGTCTTTGTTTTAGGCATAGAAAACTTAGTTATATCTAAAATTAATGTTAATGCACAAAGAACTATAGTAAATATAAATGCATATCCAATATAACCCATACCACAAGTAAGACCTACAGCTAAAGTGAAAAATACATATGTTATATCTTTTGGATCTCCAGGAGCACTTCTAAAACGAATTATTGAAAAAGCTCCAGCCAAACTAAAGGCTCTTGCAACATTATTACCTACTAATAGAATTATTATTGATATAATTACAGGAAGCATAATTAATGTTACAGTAAAACTTGGAGCATAGCCCTCTCTTTTATGGGTCTTTATATATGCAAGACTTATAATTAAGCCAAGTACTATTGAAGATGAAATGATTAGTAAAGCATTAATTAAAGTAAATGATTCCCCGTTAGTTGATGATATTATTGTTTCTAGCATATGTTTTTCCTCCTTGAGTTATAATTATTATTTAAACAATATTTTACATATTCACTTCCGTATTTTGAAAAGTGAGTATTATATATTTCTAATTCAGACATGGTTTTGCTTAACCATATTGGAATTGCGCCTAATATTTTTACTTCCATAAGATAAGAATTGCTAGGAAGAATATTTTCACCATATAATCCAAGTTGAAGAGAGAGATTATCCCTTCTACTTAAAATATTAGAATCAAAGGTTATTCTAAAATCTTTATCATTCTTTCCAAAGAAAGCTTTTCTACTATAACTTATATAAACCCTTGGAGAGACTTTATTATTATTTAAGTAGTATTCTATTTCATCTAAAACTTGATTATTTAGAAAGTCTAATGACTTGGGTCTGATCCTATCTTCTAAAAACTTATAAGCTTCTTTTAAAGTTAGAGTTGCTCTTCTTTTATTCACTATTCCATTAATTTTTTTCTTAAGCTCTAGGAAGACTTTATCATTTTCTCCTATAGGAGCTTTATAACTTCTTAATCTAAGTTTTTCCTTATAATAAGGTTTATTAATTGAATGTCTTATTACCTGATTATCTAAAGTATCATAATAAATACTATAAATATTGTAGTTCTCTCCATTCTTACAGAATTTATCTTCATTCATATATTCATAAAGAATTGGAAGAAGTTTTTTATATTGAGTTTCATTTAAAATAAACTTCTTTTCATATCTTTGAAAGGACTTTATAGCCATGAAATACCTCCTATTAATTTAGTTTCTGAGGTAATTATATAAAGTTAACCTTAAATAAATCTTAAATTATAATTTTTACTTGAAGATAAGATAGCTTTTTATTATAGATAATAATAACTAATTAAATATTATAAGCTTTTTAATAATTTCTTAATCAAAAAGTAATTAGGCAAGTGAGTATGTGATGTAAAATTATAGTAAGGAATGATGTAAGGGAGAGATTTATATTAAAGTGAAAAGGTTTAAAAATGGTAAAAGAACTTTTATTATATTAGCGTGTATAGGCGCTGTAATATTAATATTTAGCAGTCTAATTAAAAGAGATAAGTATAAAAATGAAGGAATTAATATGACAGAGGTAGAAAAGAAAATAGTAAGTGAGGTTATTGAATTAGCAGAATCAAAGATAGGTCTTCAATATGTTTGGGGTGGTAAAGGAGAAATAATGACAGAAGAAAGACTGAATGAGCTCATTAGTTATTATGGAGATAGTTACTATCCTTTAAGTCAAGAAACTTATGTAGGAGAACAAGCTTTTGATTGTTCAGGATTAACATACTGGGTTTATAGAGAAGTTACTGGTGTAGAAATAGGATATTCTACTTATGATCAAGAAGATGAATTACAAGGGTATGAAGTTAGCAAAGAAGAATTACAGCCAGGGGATTTAATTTATACCCCAGGCCATGTAGTTTTATATAAGGGAAAGGGAAAAATAATTAATGCTTATAACAAATATATATATCCAATTGGAGGAGTAAAAGAAAGCAATCTTAATATAAGTAATGATAGTGTAATTTATAGACCGCTAGATTATATAAATTCTTTAAAATAAATTTAAAGGATAGGGAACTTTTTCTTTTATATGCTACTCTTACATATGTAAGGATAGAGATAAGGTTAAGGGGGGACGGATTTGGAGCTAGAAGTTAAGAGGGCTAGAAATGGAGATAAAGAGGCATTATTATCATTAATTATGAATGAAAAAGATAATTATTATAAGCTTGCCTACTTTTATATGAAGAATGAGCATGATGCTTTAGATATTCTTCAAGAAATGATAATAGTCTTATACAAGGAAATTCCAAAATTAAGAAAATTAAATTCATTTTACAGCTGGAGCAAAAAAATATTAGTGAATCTATGTAAAAAGGAATTATCAAAGAAGACAAATGAAGAGTTAGATTTATTCTATCCTATAGAAGAAAAAGGCTTTAAAGAATCAGAAAATAAAATTTATTTAAAATCACTTATTGAAAGCTTAAATGATGATCAAAAAGAAGTAATAAAGCTTAGATACTACTTAGATTATTCTTATGATGAAATATCTCAAATAATGGATATTCCACTTGGAACAGTTAAGTCTAGAATTAATAAAGGCCTTAATAAAATAAGAAAAGATATAGGTGGTGATATAAATGATGGACTTAGATAAGGAATTAAAGAATTTAAAGGAAGAGGGAATAAAGGCACCTGATAATTTTGAAGAATTAATGAGGGGAGCTTTAAATAAAAATAATATT
Source organism: Clostridium sp. (assembly GCF_032552055.1). Lineage (GTDB taxonomy): Bacteria > Bacillota > Clostridia > Clostridiales > Clostridiaceae > Clostridium. The sequence continues at coordinate 3,590 of NZ_JAWGSV010000067.1, forward strand.
GAAAATGAAAGAATAGAAATAAAGAAGAGGTTAAATTTTAATAATAAGTATTTAAGGATAGCTTTAATATTAATGGCATTTATATTTGTATTTAATTTCAATTCAGTATCAGCAATGATAAAGAAGCTTATTGGTTATGAGAGCTATTTTAGTTACTATAGTTACGTTGAAAAACTTAATGAAAGTGGAGAGCTTCAAGAAGTTAATGAGAAACTTAAATTTAAAAATGGCAAAGAAGTGACAATTGAAGCTGTAGTTTATGATAATAAATATGTTTCTGTTTTTATGAAGGGAAATATTAATTATATAGAGAAGTTTGTGCCAACTGATGATATTCCAGAAGATGAGCTTTCTGAAAATAGGACTTCTGAAGAGTTTGAAGATATAAGTTCAAAATCAAATATAGAGGTTTTAGATGGAGAAATTGCATCAGGTTCAAGTGTATATAGTGAAAAGAATGGTAATGGTGATACCTTATGTGTTCAAATATTTAAAGTTGGAGAAAATAAAGATGAGTTTAATTTAAGGTTTACGGAAGATGGAGAAAGCAAAGAAGTTACTATAGATATAGACAATTCAAAAATTGTAGAAGTAAAAAATATTAAACCAGAAGAGAATAAGATAGAAATAGATGGTGTTAAGTTTATAGTAAATAATTTAAGAGTTAGTCCACTTGCTATAAATTTAGATTATTCAGTTGTTTCAGATGATGAAGATAAAGTTAAAGCCATTCAAGTGAACAATGGAAATTTCTTTAATGAGGGTATACATTTAATACCTAGTATAGAGGGTGAGAATATTGAAAGAATGGGCATATTTGGAGCATATGACGAAAAAGAAGTTTTAGACAACGGAATTAGACTGGTTGAAAATTTTGTTCTAAAAGATTTAGCTATAGATAAGTTTAATAAAGCTAAGATAGTTATTGTAAGGGCAAATTTTAGTGAAGATTTAAATTTAGATACAGATAGTAGCATAAAGGATACCTGGATAAATGATAATTTATTTTTAGAAGAATTAAGTTATGATGAAGAAACAGAAACTTATGATATAGCTTATTGGAGTAAGTATAAGACAATTTGGTTTGAAAAATATTTACCATACGAAATAATACCTTATGATGGGTTAATTTCATTTGAACCTTCGGTACATCAAAGTAATATAGATGATTATCTAGGGAAAGATTTTAGAAAATATATATTTATGAGGAGACAGCTATATATTGGAGAAGGGAAAAAATTCTTTATTATTAATAATAAAGCCTTAGATATTAGCAAAAAAGATAGAACTATTAAAGTGAAAATAGATTATTAGTTTATGGAATATTGAAAAAATATTGACAATAATAAAAATAACCTTTATAATCCATATTAATAAATAAGCATAACTAAGAGTTAGCAATAATTCGGAGTATAAGATAATACAAGCTATGATAAGAACAAGTAGTAATTAGTAAACTTACAGAAAGTTACCGGCTGATGAGAGGTGCAAGATAAGCTAATTATGAATACATCTTTGAGCTTCACACCAAATAACCAATAAGGTTTAGTAGGCTGTGACGTATTCCTTGCACACGTTATAGTGCTAGAGTATTACCTAGTTTTAACTAGAGTACTCGAAAAGGTAGGCAATGTGAGTTGTCTATGAACTTAAGGTGGTAACACGAAGAATTTATCTCTCGTCCTTTAGAAATAAGGGGCGGGAGTTTTTTTGTTTTCAGAAATCAATTAAGTTCTAAATTATCAAAAAAGCTTTTGTACATTATTCTTATAGAGCTTGCTTATATTTTTAAATATAAGAGGAGTGTTAAAAATGAAAAAATCAGTAGAAGAACAACTAAAAATTATTAATAAGGGGGCAAGTTTAATAGTTAATGAAGAAGAACTTAAGTTAAAACTTGAGAAGTCATTAAGAGATGATAAGCCATTAATTATTAAGTTAGGACTTGACCCAAGTGCACCAGATATACATCTAGGTCATGCTGTAGTTTTAAGAAAGATAAAGCAAATGCAAGATTTAGGTCATAAGGCAGTAATAGTTATAGGAGATTTTACTGGGAAGATTGGAGATCCAACAGGAAAGGCTAAGGGGAGAAAAGCATTAACAGATGAAGAAGTGTTAAAAAATGCTGAGACATACAAAAATCAAATATTTAAAGTTTTAGATAAAGACAAAACTGAAGTTAAATTTAATAGTGAATGGCTTTCAAAATTGAATTTTGATGATGTATTAAAGTTAGCTGCAACTACTACAGTAGCGAGAATGATGGAAAGAGATGATTTTCAAAAAAGATATAAGAATAATGTATCAATAGGGATTCATGAGTTTTTTTATCCACTAATGCAAGCATATGATTCCATTGCATTAGAAGCTGATATAGAACTTGGAGGAACAGACCAAACTTTTAATATATTAATGGGAAGAACTCTTCAAAAGGCAGTAGGCCAAGAACAACAAATCGCCATGTTTATGCCTATATTAGAGGGATTAGATGGAATAGAAAAAATGAGTAAGAGTTTAGGAAATTATATTGGAGTAAATGAGCCAGCTAATATAATGTTTAAAAAGGTTATGGAGGTTCCAGATAGTTTAATTATTAAATACTTTGAGTTAGCTACAGATGAGCATCCTAATGAAATAGAAAAAATAAAAGAAAGGCTTAAATCAGGAGAGAACCCAAGAGATATTAAACTGGAATTAGCAAAAATAATAACAACTCTATACCATTCAAATGAAGAGTGTATGGAAGCAATAGATTTTTATAATACAGCTTTTTCTAAAAAAGAAATACCGGATAATCTTCCAGAATTATTATGTGATGGAGAAGTACTAAGAGATATACAAGATATATTAATAAAAGAAAAATTGATACCAAGTAAAAAAGAATTTTTTAGATTGTTAAATCAAGGTGGAGTTCAATTAAATGGGAAGAAAATATATTCATTAGGTACTAAAATTAAAAATGAAGATGTACTAAAAATAGGAAAGAAAAAATTTCTTAAGTTAATTATTGATTAGATAAAGCTAATATATAAACTAGACTATTGTATTTATTAAGTATTTTTAATAGTACATTATCAAAAAGGTTCTTTGAATTATTTGTTTATTGTTAGATATACATTAAGAAATTTTTATGATAGTACTAGGATGCCGTATTTTAAAATTATAATACGGCATTTTTCTATAACTTAAAGAATATAAAAAGTTTCAAAAGAAAAATTTTATAACTACTTTAGTAATAAGGGTTCTTAAAGAAATTGTGAATTTTATAAAAAAACATTATACTATATTTAGTAGTTATTACTGGAGGTATCTTATGAAGTTTGACATTTATAAAATTGCGGATAATTATAATCTAACAGAAACTGAAAGACAAGTACTTGAATATATATTAAAAAATATTGATGATGTTTTAGATAAAGGAGTAAGAGAAATTGCTCATATTAATTATACATCTGCAACAACGATAATAAGATTATCAAAGAAGTTGGGGTATACTGGATATGTAGACATGCTATATAGATTGAACTTTATAATGAAGAATAATGAGAAAAATCAGAATCGTACTTCTGACATAACAAACTTTATTAATGAAATAGATAAGGATGTTATAGAAAATTTTATAAAGACTTTAATAAAGCATAGACAAGATATAATTTACATTACAGGTACAGGATTTTCATCACCAATTGTAGACTTTTTCTGTAGAAAAATGCTTGTGTTAGGATTTAAGTGCATAAAAACTAATTCTTATGGTGTGTATGATAATAATGAAATAGGAGGAACTTTAGTAATAGGGATATCTAAAAGTGGAGAAACAGACAGTGTAACTAAAGTAATAGATTATGCTAAAAAAAATAATTTAGATATTATTGCTTTTACTGGAAAGCAAAATAGTCATATGGCTGAAGTAGCTAGTATAAACTTTAATATATTAGATGATAAGGAACTAGATGATAGAAATATTACATCTAATTATTTTTATGCTAGAGTGATGATTGTAATGGAGTATTTATTAGATAAAGTGATGAATAGATTATAAAAAGTTAAGCAAGAAAATCATTATATAAAAAATAAACAGATAAAAAAATAATATTAAATAGTAAATAAATCGCTGGTATAACAATGCTTTCAGCGATTTATTTATTTATATGTAAAGGTAAACATGTTTACTTTTTAGGTAACATGTTACTGAAAGGGTTAAAACTATTAACAAGATTTATTAAAGATGTTATTCTATCTTCAAGGTAATTACCAATTAGAAAATTTAAGTAGATAAGGGGAACATTAGAATGAAAGATAAGATTTTAGATAGTATGCAGAAGTTCGCTAAAGCTATGATAGGACCCGTTTTATTTTTACCAATAGTAGGTATGTCAATAGCATTAACAGCTGTATTAACAAACACAACTATAGTTAGTGAAGGTGGAGTAATCTGGACGATTGGAAAGTTCTTTAATGGTATGTTGTCACCTATTATGGGTAATTTAAGTATTCTGTTTTGTGTCGGAATTGCAATAGGTATGGCTAAAAAGAAGAAAGCAGAAGCTGCTTTTGTAGCAATTATGTCTTATATTTTATTTTTAGGAGCAAATAGTAAGTGGTTAGAGTTATCAGGGAAGTTAATAGCAGGTAATACTGCTGGTGATTTATATGGTACAGGACAAACAATTCAATTAGGTTTTCATGTAACAGATATGGGAGTTTTTCTTGGAATGATATTAGGAGTTGCAGTTGCTGTAATTCATAATAAGTATATAAATAAAGAGTTCAAGGGAGCAATGGCCCCTTATGGTAACAGTAAACTTGTATTTATGATTATGATTCCAATAGTTGCTATCTTAAGTATTGGAGCAACATATATTTGGCCAACTATAGCTAATGGAATCACAGCTCTTACAGGATTTATGAGTACAGCAGGGGCTTTAGGAGTATTTGTTTACGGTTTCTTAAATAGATTCTTAGTGCCTACTGGCTTACATCATTTAATATGGTCTCCATTCTTATATTCAGCAGTTGGAGATCAAATGATAATAAATGGAGAAAATGTTATAGGAGCTAAACCTGTATTTTTAGCATTACTAAATGATCCAACAATTGCAATGATGCCAGATTCAGCTAGATTCTTAAATTATGGATTAGTTAAAACTTTTGGGGTAATTGGAGTTGCTTTAGCATTCTATTATACAGCTAAGAAAATAAAGCGTAGTAATTTAAAAGCTCAATTAATTCCATCCACTTTAACAGCAGTAATAGCTGGCATTACAGAACCATTAGAATTTACATTTATATTTGCTGCTCCATTATTATGGTTTGTATATTCAGTTATAGATGGATTTTTCCAAATGATAGTTTATGTACTTAATGTAAGAGTATGCGCAACAAATGGTATTTTAGATTTTCTTGTAATAAATCTACCAGCAGGAATAGGAAAAACTCATTGGCCAATTTATATTTTAGTTGGATTAGTTGAAATAGTAGTAATTTTTGTAGTATTTAAGTTTATGATTGAGAAAATGAATTTAAAGACTCCAGGAAGAGAAGATGATGAGAGTGATACTGCAATAGATTTAAATGAGAATGCAACAAAAGTAAAAAAAGAAATGAAAAATTCAAATAAGGGAATTGAGAATGCAGCAAATGATAGAGAAAAAGCTTTGACTATTATTAAAGCTTTAGGAGGAAAAGAGAATATCGTTACAGTAGAAAATTGTTTCTCAAGACTTAGAGTTGATGTTTTAGATGACACTATAATTGATGAAAAATCATTAAAAACAACAGGAGCATCAGGAGTAGTAAGAAAAGGAAAGAATATACAAGTAGTATATGGTCTTTCAATAAACAAAATAAGAACTATAGTAGATGAAGCATTAGAAATAGCAGAATAGGGAGGAATATAGTTATGAAAAAATTTAAATTAGTAATTGTAGGTGGAGGAAGTACTTATACACCTGGGATTGTAAAAAGCTTATTATCTAAAAAGGAAGAATTTAAAATTGATGAACTAAGATTATATGATATAAACGAAGAACGTCAAAATAAAGTTGGGGTAATAGTAAAAAAAGTTGTTGAAAAATTTGATCCAGAAGTTAATTTAATTTTCACAACTAATCCAGAAGAAGCATTTAAAGACGCTGATTTTATTTTTGCTCAAATGCGTGTTGGATTATATAAGATGAGAGAATTAGATGAAAAAATACCTCTAAAATATAATGTTGTTGGACAAGAAACTTGTGGACCAGGAGGATTAGCATATGGTTTAAGAACTATATATCCAATGGTTGAAATGATAGATTACTGCGAAAAATATGCAAATAAAAATTATTGGATAGTAAATTATTCTAATCCAGCAGCTATAGTAGCTAAAGCTATGTATAAGTTAAGACCAAATGCAAGAATTTTAAATATATGTGATATGCCAGTTGCAATCATGAGAAATATGGCCAATATACTAGACTGTGATAGACATGAAATAGAAGCAGATTATTTTGGATTAAATCACTTTGGTTGGTTTACAAATATTAGGGTTAATGGAGTAGATAAAACAGAAGAACTTAAAAACTATGTTTTTGAACATGGATATTTACCACCAGATTCAAGAAGTGAAGTAAGACATAATGATGCATCATGGCTTCATACTTTCACTAATGCAAAACATATGTTACAAATGTTTCCTAAATATCTTCCTAACACATATATGCAATACTATCTTCTAGGAGATGAAGTTGTTGGACATTCTGATAAAAATCATACTAGAGCAAATGAAGTAATGGAAGGAAGAGAAAAGAAAATATTTGAAACGGTGGACAAGTATAATGCTACTGGAGAAATTGATCTTACACCATTCTTCACTGGAGTACATGGAGAATTTATAGTAGAAGTTGCTATGAGCTTAGCTTTTGACCTAAGAAAGAGACATTTAGTAATGGTTGAAAATAATGGAGCAATTAATAACTTACCAGATGATGCTATGGTGGAAATTCCAGCATATATAACAAAGGATGGTCCAGAAGCCGTTCGTGTTGGAGAAATTCCTACTTTCTATAAGGGATTAATAGAACAACAAGAAGCTTGTGAAAAGTTAGTAGTTGAAGCTGCAATTGAAAAATCTTATGAAAAGGCTTTAATGTCATTTACTATGAGCAAAACAGTTCCATCTGCTTTTGTAGCTAAGCAAATATTAGATGATATGATAGAAGCTAATAAGGAATATTGGCCAGAACTAAATTAATATCTTAAAAAAGGTTGTTGTTTTTTCAACAACCTTTTTATACATAAATACTTATTACTAATATTAAGAAGTATACTTTTGTAATGTAGAAGTTAAATAACATAATGTAGTGAATAGTTGCAAAGCTACTAAACAAGAACTATGTTATTTAACTAAAAAATTATTTATTATGAGATAGCTTTGATCTCTTGGTAAATTTTTTACCGTTTGAATGAGATCCTTTTTTTACTCCATTCTCGATACCAATCTCAGCTCCTGATTCGGAATACATTTTTCTAAGTTCTGCATTAGATTTTGGTCTATCTTTTTGTTTGTTTTTATTATTATCCATTCTAATTACCTCCAAGATATTTATCTTTTATAGTTTGTCCGATTATAAAGAAAAAATATTATAAAATAAAAAGATATTAATCCATTTAAAACAGAAATTACAAACTATTTTTAAAATATATCATTATATACATTTATAGATTATTATGGTAAAATTAAATAAAAATTAAATATTTAGCTAGGGGTGCCATAAGGCTGAGAAATAAAGTTAGATTTGTTAACCCTAATTACCTGAACTGGATAATGCCAGCGTAGGAAAGCTTTAAATAGTGTATAAATTAAAACACAATATTTTAGTAACTACTGGCTATATCCAATTTAGGATATAGCTTTTTATTTTGTAATTTTAGGAGGTTTTCAAATGAAAAAATATAAAATACCAACATTGACAATTGCAGGCTCAGACTCCTCTGGAGGAGCTGGAATTCAAGCAGATTTAAAAACTTTCAGTGCAATAGGAACATATGGAATGAGCGTTATAACAGCTATAACAGCACAAAATACTGAAGGCGTATTTATGGTAGAAGATTTAAGTAAGGAGATTATCAGAAAGCAAATAGAAGTTGTTATAGAAGATATAAAACCAAAAGCTATAAAAATAGGTATGGTTTCTAATCCGGAGATAATAAATGAAATTGTTGATACCTTAAGTAAATATGATATTGAATACTTAGTTGTAGATCCAGTAATGATATCAAAAAGTGGATTTTACTTATTAAAGCCTGAAGCAAAGGATGCCTTAATTAAAAATCTTATTCCAAAGGCATATATTTTAACACCAAACACTTTAGAAGCTGAAGAAATAAGTGGAGTAAAAATAAATACTTTAGAAGATATGAAAGAAGCTGGAGAAAAGATATTAGACCTTGGACCTACGTACGTATTGATGAAGGGTGGACATTTAGAAGGTGAAGCAATTGATATATTAATTGGTAAAGATGTCTATAAGGAACTAAAGTCAGATAGACTCAATAATAAAAATACTCATGGAACTGGATGTACATTATCATCAGCTATAACTTCCTACTTAGCTTTAGGTAATGAAATAGAAAAATCAGTCGAATTAGCTAAGGAATATATCACTAATGCTATTAAAAATAGTTTTGATATAGGTAAGGGAGTAGGGCCAGTAAATCATTTTTATAAGTTTATGGAATAAGGAAGGGGTGTGAATATGTTTGAATTAATAGAAAAAGTTAAGGAAGTTAATCCTCTAGTACTTCATTATACTAATGAAGTAACTATAAATGATTGTGCCAATATTACACTTGCTATAGGAGCAAGTCCTTTAATGAGCTATAGTTATGAGGAGTTAGAGGAAATTGTAAGTAAGGCAAGTTCAGTAGTAATAAATATTGGAACAATGAAGTCAGCTAACTTAGATTTATTCTTACAAGCTGGTAAAATGGCTAATAAATATAATAAGCCAGTTGTTTTAGATCCAGTTGGAGTTTTTGCAACCGAAGAAAGAAAAAAGTTAACAGATAAATTAATAAATGAAGTAAATTTTAATGTAATTAAGGGAAATATTGCTGAAATTAAATTCATTGGTGGCTATGAAGGTAATGGACAAGGTGTAGATGCAAAAGAAAGTTATGAGGATATTTCTAATATAATAAAAGAAATAGCTAAAAAAATGAAAACTATTATAGTTGCTACTGGGAAAATTGATTTCATTAGTGATGGAGGTAAAATTATAAAAATAGAAAATGGTAGTGAGCTTCTTAAAAAAGTTACTGGAACTGGATGCATGATAGGAAGTCTTATTGCTTCATTTTTAGGTGCTGAGGGAATAAATATAGAAGCTGTATCTATGGGAGTACTTTCTATGGGAGTAGCAGGTGAGCTTGCATCAAAAAACTGTAAAGGAATAGGAAGTTTCAAAGCTGAACTTATGAATAATATATTCAATTTAGACTCAAAAAAGCTAGAAGAAGTAGCGAAGATAACTGTAAAGTAGTTATTTGAGTATTAGGTGAGAAAGTTAGAGGTAGGACTAATGGAGGAATTAAAGCTTTATTTAATAACTGATTCAGATATTTTAAAAGATAGAGATTTTTATGATGAAATAGAAAATGTTCTTAAAGGTGGAGTTACTATGCTTCAATTAAGGGAAAAAGATGCACTAGGAAAAGAGTTTTTAGAGAAAGCAATTAGGCTTAGAGAATTAACTAAAAAGTATAATGTAAAGTTTATTATAAACGATAGGGTGGATATAGCTTTATTGTGTGATGCTGATGGAGTTCATGTTGGACAAGATGATTTACCAGCAGATAAAGTAAGAAAGTTAATAGGAAAAGATAAAATATTAGGAGTTTCAGCTAGAAATATTGAAGAAGCAATAAAAGCAAAGGAAATGGGAGCAGATTACTTAGGAGTTGGAGCTATGTTTACTACATCAACTAAATCTGATGCTATAGTAGTATCTTTTGATGAGCTTAATAATATTAGGAGAAATGTAAATTTGCCTATAGTAGTTATAGGTGGAATTACTTTAGATAATATAGATAGATTTAAAGAATATAATATAGATGGATATTCAGTTATCTCGGCCATTTTAGGTAGTAATGATATAG
>NZ_JAWGSV010000068.1:0-13588 GCF_032552055.1 Clostridium sp.
GTATTTATATTTATATACTCTTTGTTACATTGGAAAAACTCATCTAACTTTCCTATAATGTCTTGAATCCACTCTTCATTTTTTCCATGTAAGCTTTTTATATCTATTCCTAATATTCTAAAGCAGCTATGATGAAAAAGATTTACAAACCTTTTCTCATCTAATACGTTTTCATAACCTAGAATATATTTTTCAATTAAGGTATGATAATATTCCTCATCATTTTTCATCAGCTTCATCCCTGGAATTCTATTTACAGCTTTTTTTAGAGTTATAATCAAATTAGAGGGAGTCAGTGTTGGCTTTAAAACATAATCCACTGCTCCGCTCAATAAAGTGTTTTTTACGTACTCAAATTTATCATAACTACTAAGAATAACAATCTGTATTTCTGGATACTTTTTCTGTACTATTTTCGAAAAATCAACTCCGTCCAATATAGGCATTACTATATCAGATATAATAATATTGGGTTTAACTTCCTCAATTATATCTAATGCTTCTTTCCCATTCGTTGATTCTCCAACTATTGTAAAACCTTCACTCTCCCAATTTATCATGTGCTTAATTCCTTGACGCATAATAAATTCATCTTCTACAATTAATACCTTACAGTACTTTCCCATACTATCCACCCTTTACAGATTGTTATTATAATCTATGCTTTTTTAATGAAACTCACTACTCACATGCATTCCTAGGTGTAACTCTCCACCAATCAAATCAGATATTTTGGGTCTTAGTTATAGTAAAACTTAAATCAATATCTTCATTAGATGGTATTAAATATTGATCATGGACTGGAGCTCCCCAGCTATCATCTCCACCTACTCCCATCTGCTTTGCTATTATACGTACCCATGTATAATTAACATTAGGTAATTCATCAATATGCATTGCATTTTCAATTTCATATGCACTATATGGTAATACACTTAATTCAAATGGCTTATCATTATATTTAAAGCATAATCCTTCCCCATTATCATTAGTTACCTCAACCCATCTAACTTCTGTTCTATTTCCACACTCTTGAGGAATTAGATATTTTGACATATTATCACTTGCTGTACTTTTAAATACATCAAGTCTAGCACCTTCATTACGATCTATATAATTTTCCTCTGGTCCTAATCCATAATACTTAAATATATTTAGTTCTTTTTTTAGCTTAAATTCCATACCATATAGAGGGATTTCAGCCATACCTTCAACACCAGTATATTTCAATCTTATATTTATTGAACCATCAGATGTAACAGTATATATAACTTTATTTGTAGTTTGAACTGCTGTTGGCATTACAAAAGTATATTCCAATGTTACTTTATTTTTTTGCTCATCTAACTTAAAATCAACTGCTCTTTGATGTAGTCCAGCAATTTGCCATTGTGCACATCTAAAGTCATGTCCATTACCCCTATCATTATCTGTAGTTGCCCTAAAGAAAGATGTCCTAGGTGCTCTTGTGATATACTCTTTATCAGTATAACGAAGTGATATTAGTCCTGCCTCTTGTTTAGAAAACATCATACTAAAATCTTTACCCTTAACTCCAATATTAACATCACCATGTACTACTTCAAATTTATCTTCACAATTCTTATTATCTAATTCTTCTAACTTATTAATGATAGTTTGTCCAAATGCTACTTCATGCCCTCTTGCTGCCCATAAAGTCTCTTCTCTTAATCTCATAGATACATTATAAGTAAATCCTCCATTTTTTTCAAGTTCTGGACATTCTACTAATACAAATTTTTCAGCCCCTGCTTCAACATTTTCTAAGATAATTTTTTCAAAAATTCTATTATCTTCATGCTTTATATAGAATACAAATTCATATTCAGAAGTTCCAGTAAATAAGTTATTATTCTTTATATTAAATCCTTTATTGTTTGGTTTTAATTTTACATTTGAAAATAAATGCTTTACCTCTTGAACTTTAGGTGATATAGTTCTATCTGCATAAATTATTCCATCAGTACAGAAACAATAATCAGTTGCTCTATCGTCAAAGTCTCCACCATAAACTAATTTCTTTAGTCCATTTGCATCAGTGATTTCTATTGCCTGATCTATATAATCCCATATAAATCCACCTTGATACATATCATACTTATCTTCTAGTTCAGTATATAAATTTAATCCCCCACAAGAGTTACCCATAGCATGCATATACTCACAGCTAATATATGGCTTTTTAGGATTATTTTTTAAATATTCCTCTATATCTGCTGGCTTTGCATACATCCTACTTTCCATATCACTTATCTCATCAAAGTCCCTATTCCAGAACACTCCTTCATAATGAACTAAACGACTATCATCTTTCTTATGAAAATACTTAGTCATCTCCAAAATATTTGTCCCCGCATAAGATTCATTACCACAAGACCAGATTAATATTGATGGATGGTTTTTATCTCTTTCAAACATCGATTCAGCTCTATCTAAAACAGCCTCTTTCCATTCTGGTATAGAGCCTGGTACATTCCATGAAGGTTCACACGCCCCCATCTTCTGCCATGAACCATGACTTTCTAAATTAGCCTCATCTATTAAATATATACCGTACTCATCACATAAATCATACCACATTGAACTATTAGGATAATGTGAAGTTCTTACTGAATTAATGTTATTTTGTTTTATGAATTTAATATCCCATAACATGTCTTCCTTTGTTATAGCACGTCCTTTTTGACAATTAAATTCATGCCTATTTACCCCTTTAAATACTATTCTCTTACCATTTAAATGCATTATATTATTTTTTAGCTCAAATCTTTTAAATCCAACCTTCTGCTTAACTATTTCTAGTAAATTATTATTTGAATCAACTAATTCAATATATAAATTATATAAATAAGGTGATTCTGCACTCCATGGATTTACTTTATCTAAAATAATCTCTTTACTTAAACTTTCTTCTGCCTTTACTTTATCTAAAGAGCATATTGAATTTCCCTCTTTATCGTCTAAATATATATTTACAAAACACTCTTTATTAAATTTAATATTTAAATCTAAGTTTAATATTCCTTTAGTATAAGAATCATCTAATACAGCCTTTGCAAACATATTTTCAACGTGACACTCTGGCACTGAATAAAGATAAACATCTCTAAATATACCTGAGAATCTCCAAAAATCTTGGTCCTCTAACCAGCTAGCACTACTTCTTTTATATACTTCTACAGCTAGCTTATTTTCTGCATCCTTTAGATACTCAGTAATATCAAACTCTGATGGTGTAAATGAATCTTCACTATATCCTACAAACTCTCCATTTAACCATACATAAAAAGCAGTTTCTACTCCTTGGAAAGAAATAAATGTTTTCTTATTTTTCAGTTCTTCTTTTACCGTAAAGTACTTAACATAGCTTCCTACAGGATTATAAGTCTTTGATATATGAGGTGGTCTAAGCTCGTCGTGACCATCCCAAGGATACATTGTATTTATATACTGACATTTATCATATCCCTGTAACTGAATATGTCCAGGTACCTCTATATAATCAAAACTACTGCAGTCATAATCTTCTTTATAAAAATCTTTAATTCTAGTATCTTGATTTACTGCATATGAAAATCTCCACTTTCCATTTAAAGATTGCCTTAAAGGCATATCATATCCTAATTTAATATCCTCTTTATTTTCATAATATAAATGATCTGAATGTGCATCTACTCTATTCACTCTAAATACTTCTGGGTTATCTAACCATTCTATACTTGCTGTCTTTATCATTTCTGCTCTCTCCTTTTTTTAATAATCTCTCCACTTTAACCTTTTACTGATCCAGTCATTCCTGCTACAAAGTGCTTTTGCATTAAGAAGAATATTAATGCTGTTGGTAATGTTGCAATTACAACTGCCATCATAATCATACCGTAATCTGGAGTATATGATGAACCTAAGGCTGAAATTACTAAAGGTAAGGTTCTCTTATCAGTTGACTGTAAAGATATTAACGGCCACATATAACTGTTCCAGCTTGACATAAATGTTACTATTATAGCTGCAGCGTAAGTAGACTTCATTGTTGGCATAAATATTCTAAAGAATATACTAAACTCACCTAATCCATCAATACGAGCAGCTTCAATTAAATCCTTTGGAAAGGTTTTAGTATTTTGCCTGAAGAAAAATATTAAAAATGCTGTGGCTACTGAAATCACAATTACCGCTCCATGAGTGTTTAATGATATACCTTTTAAGGCACCTATAGTACTAAACTTACTAAACATTCTAAATAAAGGTACTATTAACGCTGCAAAAGGAATCATCATTGATAAAAGAATAAAATTAAATATTCTATCTCTAGTTTTTGTCTTATAAACTTCAAATGCATATCCAGCAGCTGATGAAACAATCATAGCAAAAGTTGTAGTTACAACAGATATAACTAATGAGTTCTTAAATGCTGTAGCATACTTCAAATCAGAAGCTAGAAGTTTTTTTAAATTTTCAAAAAAATATCCTCCAGGTATCAATGTTCCATTAGTGATATCTACTGATTTATTAGTAATTGCTATAACCATCCAAATAAACGGGAAAATTGATATAAATGATATTACACTTAATATTATATATTTAAAAATACTTACCATTTTCATTTTATTATTCATTATTATCCCCTCCTGCCTTTAATTGAATAAATGATAATATTACTATAAGGAAAAGTATTACGTAAGAAACTGCTGCTGCATATCCAAAATTAGGTGAGTACTTAAATAATAAGTTGTAAATATATTGAGATATAGTAACAGTTGCGTTAGCAGGTCCTCCCCCTGTTATATTTGCAACTTCATCAAATAGCTGTAATGTTCCTATAGTAGAATTTATAGTTGTAAATAATATTATTGGTTTTAAAAGAGGAAGAGTAATAGTTTTAAATTTTACAAAAGCACTAGCTCCATCTATATCAGCTGCTTCGTATATAGAATCATCTATAGATTGCATACCAGCTAAATAGAACACCATATTATAACCTGTCCATCTCCAAGTTATTGCAATTATAATTAATACTTTTGCCCAAACAGGATGTGTTATCCAAGAAATTGGTTCAGAAATTAAGTTTATATTCATTAAAAATGCATTTATAAAACCATCTGTCGCAAATAAACTTTTAAATACTATTGAATAAGCTACTAATGATGTAACACAAGGTAAGAAAATTGCTGTCCTAAAAAAGCCCCTAGCCTTTAATCTTTTATCATTTAACATTGCAGATATTGCAAGTGCAAGTATAATCATTATAGGAACTTGAATAATTAAGTATAATACCGTATTGAATAAAGCTTTTCTAAATGTTGAATCAGTTAATAATCTCTTATAATTATCTAATCCTACGAAGTTTAAATTATTCCCCATTCCACCTTGTAATGAAGTTATAAAAGCTTGCACCATAGGATAAAATACAAATGTAACTATTAAGAATATACTCGGTATAATAAATAGCCACGCTGTTTTATTTAATTTATAATTTAATTTAGTACTTTTTCCATTACTCTTCATATATTCCTCCTTATATAAAGAACCATTTACTACTCTAGACCTTAGTAAATGGTTTCTTAGTTAAAACAGCTTATTATTGTGCTACAGCGGCCTCAATTTGTCCTTGGAAATTTTTTAATGTCTCATCTACATCAGCACCTTGAAGAATTGCTTGCAAAGCTTCTGTCATAATATCTTCAATTGCATAAGTGTGTAATCCATAGTTTACTGAAGGTACTTCTGATGTCCATTCTGCTAAATCCTTAAAGACTTCTTGTCCACCAAAATATTCATCACCTTTATTATAGTTTGAAGCACCTGCAGCTTCATTTAATGTACTTACTAAATTTATTGACTCTACTAATTTATTCATTAAATCTGTATTTGAAGCAAAAGTTTTACCAACAAAGTCTACAGCAGCTTCTGTATTTCCAACATTTTTAAGTACATACCAACCAGCACCACCAATTGAAGATGCATTTACAGAACTTGAGTTGCTTTCCATTCTTGGGAATGAAGCTATTGCCCATTTACCACTTTGATCTTCAGCTTTCTTAATTGAAGGAGCAATCCAACATCCAGTTACAACACTAGCAACCTCACCGTTATTGAAAGCACCTACGAATTGATCCCATTCAGCAACTTGCTTTGTAATTCCTGCTTCAGTTAAATCTTTATATACTTTTATCGCATCTTTTAAAGCTTGATTATCAGCTATAGTAACTTCACCATTTTTTCCTGTATACCATGCACCTGAACTTTGTAACATCATTCTAATTTGGCCTATATCACTTGGGTCTAAAGTACACATTGCAACTCCAGTCTTTTCTTTAACAGCTTTACCTATTTCAATATACTTTTCCCAAGTTAAATCTTGCATGTCCTCTTTTGTGTATCCAGCTTGCTCTATTAAATCAACTCTATAGAAAGTTGCTGCAACTCCACTATCAAAAGGAATACCATATAATTTACCGTCTACAACATTTACTCCTGTTTTATAATCAGCAAAATCACTTGCTTTTGCTACAGATGATAAATCTGCAAACTCATCTTGATATGCTTGAAGATATCCTTGTATTTTATAATCTTCTATTAAAACTACATTTGGAAGACCTTCATATGATCCTGAAGAAAGGCTTGTATTAAGTTTTGCTACAATATCATCTTGTGACATTGTTACAACCTCAACTTCAACATCTGGATTATCCTTTGAATATATCTCCTTAGCTTGATTTGCTGCTACTATATTAAATGACTCATCCCAAGCCCATATTGTTATTTTGTCATTGCCTCCTGTAGTTGTATCACCTGAAGAAGCTCCATTATCATTATTCCCACAAGCAGCTAATCCTAAAGTTAAAGTAGATGCCATTAAAATTGATAATAACTTTTTAAATCTCATTTTCATTCTCCCCTTTATTCTATTTGTAATGCTTTACAATTAATATTTTAACATATATATCCATGACATCTTTAGCACTTTATTGTGTTAATTATATTAATTTTTTTGCATTTTTCACTAAATATAATTATGTAATTTGCACTTTTTTTATAAACTTGTACTATTTTTATAAAATAGAGTTCATAAATTTTTTTTAGTCTTCTTATCGTATAATTTCAAATGATTAATAACTTATAATACTATCTTTATATAAAAAACACTTTCAACATAAAATTAATTATACTCTGAAATTTATCAAAAAAAGTGCTATATCTTAAAATTACAGTTATAATTTTAAGAAAGCACTTTTATAATAAACTTCCCATCATAGGATAATCATCTTCCCCATTACCACCATTAATTGATTTTATACCTGAATGAAGGAAGGTAGATCTAATTATTGAATTATTGCCATATCGCTCTCTTATAGAGTCTATAGCTTTATCTAATGCCCTTTGTTTCTCTACCCTTTTATTATCAAAGAGAGAACATTGAAAAAATTCATTACTACATAATTTACTTACTCTAACTCCTAATTGCCTTATAGGCTCTCCTCTCCGAACTTCATCAAAGGCAATAGTAAGTTCTTTAAATATTTCTTCTGTTAAGTCAGTATAGTTTTCTAACGATCTTTGATGAATATATCTTTCGAAGTTAAATCCCTTTATAGAAATAGCAACTAACTTACATAAACTATTATTATTTCTTAATCTATTAGCAACTGATTCTGTTAATGATAATATAATTTTTAAGGCTTCTTCTCTAGTAGTTACATCCCAGGCTATAGTTGTAGAGTTTCCTATTCCTTTTACTTCTATATAGTTATATTTTCTAACTGCGGAATCTTCATTTCCATTTGCATAGTTATATATGGTAGTTCCATGACTTTTAAATACACTACATAATAGTTTTAAGTCAAAGTTTGCAAGCTCTCCTATTGTATTTATATTAAGCTTATCTAACTTTCTTTTGGTAGCCCTACCTACCATAAATAAATCCTCTACAGGTAAAGGCCACATCTTATCTTCTATTTCTTCTTTAAATAATGTTTGAATAGAATTCTTTGGTTCAAAGTCACTTGCCATTTTAGATAAAAGCTTATTTGTACTTATACCAATATTAACATTAAAGCCTAGTTCTCTTTTTATTCTAAGTTTTATTTCTTCAGCTTTTTCCATATAATTTTCTTTAAAATGACTCATATCCATAAATACTTCATCTACAGAATATCTTTGTATCTTAGGAGAATACTCATAAAGCAAGTTATACATAGCATTACTACAGTCCATATAGAGCCTATAATTAGGTCTAAAAATCTTTAAACTAGGGCATTTCTTTAAGGCATCTATAATAGGCTCTCCAGTTTTAATATTAAATTTTTTAGCTGGAATAGATTTAGCAAGTACTATTCCATGCCTATCATCAGTACTTCCACCAACTATTGATGGAATTTCTCTAATATCTTCTTCTATTTCTCCAAGTTGAAGCATTCTTATAGCAGTCCAAGATAGGTAGGCTGAATTTACATCTATATGAAAAATAATCCTATCACTCAAATTCATTCACTTCCCATTATTTCACTTTATAATACTTACTTTTAAAGTTCATAACCAAATACATCTTTGTCTTATTTTATCTACTACAAAATTGTACTTTTTTAATGCATTGAAAGTAATTTAAATATCATCAAAGCAAGGTGTAAAATTGTAGTTTTATAACTTACTAATAATATCTTGAAAATAATTTATACCTTACAGATTAAAATTACTATAAACTATAGGACTTAACTTACATTTTAAATAATATCCATTTATAACTCTTAGCATCATATTTAATTTCAAATATTATTTCTATACCATTTATAGAGGAACTGCAAACAAACTTCTCCATAATGTTCCCTGCCAGTTTTTCCTTATCTCTTTTTAGTATCTTATTTATCTTAATTACTTTAGCCCCGTCCTCTTCTATTTTAAATTTAATTGGATTAATGGAACCATCTTCATTAAACCAAGCTATCATTTTAATTGGTTTAGCCACAACTTTCAAGGATATCCCTCCCATGGAAATTCTTATTTTAAGTATAGCAAACATATGTTCTTTTGTAAATATAGTTTGCCTATTAATATAAAAAATACTCCTTTAGTTATTAAAATATGACTAAAGAATTATAATTACCTTGAGAATCAGAAAATTAGAAATAAATAGTTTCAATATCCTCTTTACATCTTATAGTTAAATTAAATGAAATTATTTCTTCTACTGAGTCTGCACAAATATAAGAAATTGTATATTAAAGAGAGCTATGATAATCCTAACTCTCCCAGATTGTTGAAAAACCCCCTATTAAAAATAGGGGGTTTTAGAATAATATATTTAAAAAGTTTAAGAGCTAATTTCTATTTAGATGCTGACTCTAAAGCTTTATTAACAGCTTCTATTACACCGTTTGATGAATTCGTTGCTCCTGATATAGCTTCAACGCCTTCAGTGCTTTGTTTTTCAATTATTTCTGGAACTAAATTATCCTTAACTCCATCAACTAAAGTCTTAGTTTCGTTATGTTCAACTAAATTAACTTCTGATATATTTCCTTTTTCAACCTTAACTTCCACTTTTATTATGCCAGAAGCTCCTTGTCCTTCACCAGTATATGTTCCATCAGTGTATTTTCCACCACCACAGCCAACTAGAACAGTGGCAGATAATACTATTGTACTTAATATTGCAGTTATTTTCTTCATTTCTTACTCCTCCTACAATTAAATCCTATTTAATAAATGTTGCTGCATTTTTTCCTGCAGTTCTACCAAAAGTAACTATATCAGCTAATGCGTTTCCACCTAATCTATTTCCACCATGAACTCCTCCAGTTACTTCTCCTGCTGCAAATAATCCTGGAATTACATTACCATCTTTATTTATAACTTCAGCATTTGTATTTATTTTTAATCCACCCATTGTATGGTGAACAGCTGGAGTTACAGGAATTGCATATACTTTTCCTTCATTTAATTGTCTTGGAAGGTCTTCTCTATTAAATTCTGCATCTGTTTTTGCAACTACTGCTTCATTATACTTATTAATTGTTTCAACCATAGTATTTTTATCTATTGATAATTTTTCTGCTAGTTCTTCTACTGAATCAGCTTCTGTTACTAATCCCATGTTGAAGTACTCTTCAGTAGCTTTTAAACTATTTCTTAATCCTTCATCAAAGAAAAGATAAGCTACTCCATCTTTTTGCTCTAATATAGCCTTTGAAACTACATCTCTTGTAAATAATTCATTTGTAAATCTCTTACCATCTTTATTAATAAGAATTGCTCCATTACCTCTTACAGCTTCTGTTACCATTACAGCCTTTTCTGGAACAACTGTTGGATGAGTTTGAATTTCCTTCATATCTACTAAATCTGCACCAACATTTTCTCCTAGAACTATACCATCTCCAGTAGCTCCGTTATGATTAGTTGTAGCAAATCCTTTTAAATCTTCTTTGTAGCTAACTACCATTTCTTGATTAGCTGAGAATCCCCCTGCAGCAATAACTACTGCTTTTGTATTTATAGTATATTCTTTTCCCTCTTTATCTGTAACTTTCACCCCTGAAACATTACCATCTTTATCTAAAACTATTTCCTTTGCTTCATTCCATAATCTTAAATCAACTTCTTCTTTTTCAGCTGCTGTCTTTAGTGTATCAACTAAATGAGCTCCTACAGCTGCTCCCCCTGTTGGTCTGTGAGTTCTATAATTTGTAGCTCCTGCCATTCTACCAACATCTGATAAATCTGCTCCTAAATCAGTTAGCCATGCAACTGAATCCTTTGCTTCTTTAGATAGCTTTTCTACTAATTCTGGGTTATTTTTATCATATCCACCCTTCATAGTATCATCATACATAGTTTGAATAGAATCTTCTATTCCTTTTGCTTTTTGTTGTTCTGTTTCTGCTGCATTTAAACCACCAGTAGCTCTATTTGTGTTACCACCTACCATTGGCATTTTTTCTAGAACAACAACGTTTTCTATACCATCTTGTTTAGCTTGTACAGCTGCAGATAATCCTGCACCACCTGCTCCTATTACAACTATATCAGCAGTTTCTTTCTTTCCACTACAACCAACTAAAGCTGTTGGAATTAAAATTAAAGCTGACATTACTAATGCTAAAGCTCTCTTTTTCATTTAACTATCTCCCCTTAATCTTAAGTTATTTACAGCATTAGTATATTTGTTAATTAATAAACTATCAATATTGTGGTCTTATTGTTTATTTTGGTCTTTTTGGTCTTATTTTTTAAGAATATAATAGTTTGTTGGCCTACCAATTTTTCCATACTCCTGATTTATTTCCACTTTACCTTCTTTAGACATCTTTTCTAAATATCTTCTTGCAGTTACTCTAGCAAGACCACTTCCTTGTGCTATCTCCTCTGCAGTCAAATATTCTTCATATTTTTGATTCATATAGTCTATTATTTTGTTATATGTTTTTAAACTTAACCCCTTGCACAATTCTTTTTCTTGTACTTCTTCCTCTATAAAATTTGTATTAATCTTTAATATGTATTGATCTATATAATCCTGATTCATATTATCTACTTTTCTTAATTCTATAAATCTGCTTCTATAATTATATAGAGCTTCTTTAAATCTCTCGAATTTAAATGGCTTTATTAAGTAGTCAATAGCACCATATTTGAAAGCATCATCAACTGAAGCCTTACATTTATCTGCTGTAATTAAAATAGTATCTACATCAACTTCATTAACTCTTATCCATTTTAATAAGTCTATACCTTTTCCATCAGGCAAAAAGATATCTAATAAAATTAAATCAGCCTTAGCTTTAATAATTTTATCTTTTGCTTCTTCTATGCTACTTGCATCTCCTACAACTTTAAATCCCTCAAGCTTTTCTAAAAACCTTGTATTTATTTCCTTTACCATCGGGTCATCTTCAACAATAAAAACCTTAATATTATTCATTGTTATATTTCTACCTCCCATGTCGTAATTTTATCTGAAGTTAATTTTAAATTTCCATTTAATGATTCTATAATATTTTTTACATTATATAAGCCAAGTCCTCTGAAATTTCCTTTTGTACTAAATCCTCTATTAAACATTTTTTCTTTAATAGTATCATCAATTTTGCTTCCATTATTTTTAACTATTATTTTTATATTTTCTTCTTGGAATATTCCAATATATATATATCCATTTTCTTTTGTCCTAAGTTCTTCAATTGAATTTTCTAGGAGGTTTCCTATAATAGTTAATATATCTTGTACCCTTATATAATCAGGAAGAGATTTTAAATATGATTTTTCATCAATCTCAAATTTTATTTTCATCTCATCAGCTCTATTATATTTAGAAAATAATAATCCCTGTATTGAAAGTTCCTTTATTTTACTTAAATTATCAGTAATTATACCTCTACTTTCTGTAGTATGAAATATATACTCTAAAGCTTCTTCTGTTTCATTTAATTGTAATAATCCTGCTATTGTATGTAATTTATTCATAAACTCATGATTTTGAGCTCTTAAATTCCAAGTTAATTCCTTTACTCCTGTTAATTCCTCAGCCATATTATGAACCCTTGTAAAGTCCTGAAAGCTAGCAATTGCTCCTACTACCTTACCATACTCACCAACTATACTATAGAAATTCCCCATGATTATTATATTGTTATCTAATCTTATTTCCTTATTGAATATCCTGCTCCTTCTATACATAACTTCAAATAGTAAATTAGTTACTTTATCATCTATTTTATCCTTTGAATTTATATTAAGTATTTCAAAAGCTTTATCATTTATTACTGTAATATATCCTGAACTATTTATTGCTATTAATCCTTCTTCTATATTATTAATAATAGATTCTTTCTCTCTTAGTTGAATAGCTATTTCTTCTGGCTCTAGTCCATAAATATCTCCTTTTATATTAGTAGCTAATTTCTTTGCTAAAAAAATTATAACTATTAAAACTCCTATAAATACGGGTATTAATCCTATTATATATTCCTTAACCTCACCTCTTAAATCTCTTTTTAACATTCCTACAGCTACAGCCCCAACTTGTACACCATCTTTATGCACTGGAACAAAGGCTCTTACAGATTTCCCTAAATGTCCTTCACCTTCCGATACATATGTCTCACCTTCAGTTAAAACAAGCTTTTCATCTCCTCCTAAAAACCTTCTACCAAGATTCTCAGGAATTGGATGAGAGTATCTTATTCCATCTTGATCCATTACTGTTATAAATAATAATCCTGTTTTTAGCCTTACTCTTTCCGCAAAGTTTTGGACTTTTAAATGTGTTGGATCTCCTTTATCAGCTAATTCCTTCTGAATCATGGGATTTGCAGCCACTACAAAAGCCGTATCTGTAAGACTTTTTCCTATTGCTTCAGATACTTTACTATTTATAATAGCTATAGAAAAAATGCTTATAATCAACATTATTGTAATAAAAATACCAATTGTAAGTCTTGTGATTTTCTTTTCCAAAGTCATATTTATACCTCTATACTATATTTATTCTTTTTTAATACAATAATTATATATTAATATGTTAAATGTAACAAATAAGAAAAAAACAAAAAATAATCAGCCAGACTATAAC
>NZ_JAWGSV010000069.1:0-13412 GCF_032552055.1 Clostridium sp.
CTATTAAATATACAGAATAAATATATTTTAATATTAAGAAAATTACTATGTAAGTAGGAGAAAATATTATGAGAGCAGTAAATAAGATAATAGTATCAGTAATAGTAATTCTATTAAATATCAATAGTTATCCACAGGGGATGTTAATAACTAAAAAGGAAAACTTTGTCGAAAATCCTATTCTTGTGGATAAACCTATAAAAGAAAAGACAAGTTATATAAATATTGATGTAGAAATTCCTCAGATTGTAGGACTTGCTAATAAGGAGAGGGAAAAAGATATCAACAGCAAAATTCTAGATAAAACTAATATGTGGATAAAAGATGTTAAAGATACAAGTGAGGATTTAAAGCCTACAATACCATATGAAGTTTTTGTTAGATATAGCTTAACTAATGATAATCAAGTTCTAAGTTTTTATATAGATTATTATCAGTTTAGTGGAGGGGCTCATGGAATAACTATAAGAGATACTTATAATATAAAAATAAGTAGTGGGGAAGATGTACAGTTAAAAGATCTATTTAATGAAGGATATGATTATACTAGTTATATTAATGAAGAAATAAGAAAAGAAGTAAATAAACATCCAGAATATTATTTCCCGGGAAAAGAAGGTTTTAATGGAATAAAGGAAAATCAACAGTTCTACATAAAAGATGGTAAGTTAGTTATACACTTTCCTTACTATGAAATAGCTCCATATGTATCAGGAATGCCAGAATTCGAAATAGAAATGAAAAAATGAAAGAATGAAGGAATGAAAAAATTAAGGAGGTTTTACTGTGTAAAACCTCCTAAGTTATAGAGATGATCTTATAAAAAATCTGCAAGGATTTTTTATAAGCATTTTTTCATTCTTTAATTTTTTCATTCTTTCATTAATAAAATGCGTTGCATTTTATTATGCTACTTTGCTTATATCATTCTTTTCTTCAACTATATTTTCTTTAGAAGATTTATTGCTAGATACTAAATCTCTTACTACCTTAATTACTTGAATAATTACAGTAGGTAGGAAGGCAAATAAGTAAATGTATCCTACTTGTGATCCAGTTAATACAGAAACTTCAAATAAGCTTTGCATAAATGGTAGGAATAAAACTGCATTTAGTAATAATAATCCTACACCAAAAGCCATCCAGCTATATCTATTTGAGAATAATCCAATAGATAATATTGATTTATCTCCTCTACAGTTAAATCCATGGAATAATCTAGCTAAACATAGTGTAGCAAAAGCCATAGTTGAACCAACAGCATCATTTACTTTTAAGCCCATGTAGAATGCAGCTAAAGTAAATATTGAAATTACTAAACCTTCAAGAGCGA
Source organism: Clostridium sp. (assembly GCF_032552055.1). Lineage (GTDB taxonomy): Bacteria > Bacillota > Clostridia > Clostridiales > Clostridiaceae > Clostridium. Next base: position 1,334 of record NZ_JAWGSV010000069.1, read on the forward strand.
TTTCTGCTATAAGGTCTTTAGATAGTATTGAAGAATTTCTTCCTCTAGGTTTGTCCTTTAATAAATCTTTCTGAGACTTTTCCATACCTATTGCAATAGCAGGTAAACTATCTGTTAATAGATTGATAAATAGTAAATGTACTGCATGGAATGGCATTGGTAGTGCCATAATTGAAGCATATAATACTGATAATATACCTGAAGCATTACCAGATAATAAGAACTTAATAGAGTTCTTTATATTTTTATAAATATTTCTACCATTAGCGACAGATTTAACTATAGTTGCAAAGTTATCATCAGTTAAGATTACAGATGCAGCATCTTTAGATACTTCTGTACCAGTAATACCCATTGCTATACCGATATCCGCTTGTTTAAGTGCAGGAGCATCATTAACACCATCACCTGTCATAGCAACAATTTCATCTCTCTCTTGCCAAGCTCTAACGATTCTTATTTTATGCTCAGGAGAAACTCTAGCATAAACTGATATATGCTCTACATTTTCTCTAAGCTCATCATCTGTCATTTTTTCTAATTCAACACCTTCAATAGCTCTATCACCATCTTGTAAGATTCCTATTTGCTTAGCTATAGCAGAAGCAGTTATTTTATGGTCTCCTGTAATCATAACTGGTTTAATTCCAGCAGTTATACAATCTCTAACAGCTTCAGCAGATTCTTCTCTTGGTGGATCTATCATTGAAATAAGACCAAGGAAGGTATATCCATTCTCATGTTCTAAAGTTAAAGCATTGTCAGCAGTTTGAAACTCTTTATAAGCAAAGGCTAATACTCTTAAACCACTTTGAGATAATTGTTTATTAGTATTAATAATATTTTGCTTGTCCTCATAAGTTATATCTCTAACTCCAGAAGAAGTTTTAATTTTAACTATTCTATCTAAAAGTACATCGAAAGCACCTTTAGTAAACATTAAGTACTTGTTGTCAAAGTTATGAAGTGTACTCATAAGCTTTCTGTCAGAATCGAAAGGTATTTCCCCTAATCTTCCATATGTTTTTCTTAAGTCTAATTCTTCTATAGATAGTTTATGACCAAGGTTAACTAAAGCTACTTCAGTTGGATCTCCAATTTCTACCCCGTCTTTTGAAGTAGAATCATTACATAATATAGAAGCATTAACTAAATATTTAGCAACTTCATCATTTAAGTCACAATCTTCACCATCTACTAATTTATTATCAAAGTAAATTTTCTTTACAGTCATTTTATTTTGAGTTAAAGTACCAGTTTTATCTGAACATATTACAGATACAGAACCTAATCCTTCAACAGCTCTTAATTTCTTAACTATAGCATTTTCTTTTGCCATCTTTTGAGTTCCAAGAGCTAAAACTATTGTAACTATTGAACTTAATGCTTCTGGTATAGCAGCAACAGCTAAGGCAACAGCAAACATAAGAGAATCTAAAAGGTTAGTTCCTCTATAAAGACTTAAACCAAAGACTAAGATACAAACTATGAATATACCAATAGCAAGTTTCTTACTAAAGTCATCTAAGCTTACTTGAAGAGGAGTTTGCTTTTCTTGAGTTTCTTCCATCAGGTTAGCAATCTTACCTATTTCAGTATTCATACCAGTTCCAGTAACTACTACTAAAGCTCTACCATAAGTAACTAGAGAACCTGAGAATACCATGTTCTTTTGATCACCTAAAGCAATTTCTTCTTTTTCAATAATATCAACTATCTTGTCCACACTTTCGGATTCACCAGTAAGGGAACTTTCATTTACTTGAAGAGAGAAGTTTTGAATAATTCTACCATCAGCAGAAATCATATCTCCAGCTTCAAGAATTAAAATATCACCAGGTACTAATTCCTTAGATGGGATTTCTACTTTATGCCCATTTCTATATACCTTTGCACAAGGTGAGGATAAAGCTTTTAAACTATCCAAAGATTGCTCAGCTTTAAAGTGTTGAACAGTACCTAAAAGAGCATTAAGTACAATAACAGCAATAATTACTATTGTACTTTCTAAGCTACCAGTAATTGCAGAGATAACTGCAGCTGCAATTAAGATTAATACTAATAAGTCTTTAAATTGACTTAAAAATACTTGAAGTACCGTTTGTTTTTTCTTTTCAGTTAATTGGTTAAGACCATATTTTTCAAGGTTGTCCTTAAGTTGCTTCTCATTTAAACCGTCAGAAGTAACATTAAATTCATTTAGAACTTCTTCATAAGGCATCGAAAAATACTTTTTCATTTTGATTCCTCCAAACATTAATAATAAGAATATAGATAATTTCTGGGAGCCTATAAAAAAAGAGACTCTTAATACAATTTTTATTAGAATAAAAACTGTATTAAAAGTCTCGTTACCAAGATGGTATATAACACCAGACTATAATAGCCGCGAATGTTGATGTTATATTTTCAACTACTCCCTCTTAATGGAATATTTACTTATATTATTATAATAGATTGATTTAAAAAAAATGTCAATATATAATATTTGTATTTTCAAAATTTCACAAAACAAAATCAATGGCATAATATATAACATAGTATTTACATGGAGTTGAAAATTATTGATATACGGGCTAATATTAGCAGGGGGAAAAGGTACTAGACTTTATCCTTTATCTAGATCAGAAAGGCCTAAACAATTTCTTAAAGTTATTAATAACAAAAGCTTTCTACAAAACACAGTAGAGAGAGTAACACCATTAATAGATAAGGACAATATTTATATAGTGACAAATAAGGAATACCAGGATAAAGTTAAGCTTGAGCTTGAAAATATTAATTCTAATAATATATTTACAGAGCCTATGAATAAAGAAACTGCCACATGTATAGGCTTATCAGCAGTTAAGCTGTTGAAAAAAGATAATGATGCTATTATGGTTGTTTTACCATCAGATCATCATATTGAAAATGAAAAGCTGTATATAGAAACTTTAGGGCAAGCTGTAGATATTGCAAATAAAAGGAGGGGAATAGTAACCTTAGGGATAACCCCAAGCAGGGCAGAAACAGGATATGGATATATTGAGATGGGACAAAGAATCCAAGGGGAAATACCTAGTTTTAGAGTAGCTAGATTTACTGAAAAGCCTAATATTGAGGTAGCAAGGGACTTTTTATTAAAGGGTAGTTATTTATGGAACTCAGGTATGTTTATTTTTAGAGCTGATGTAATACTAAGAGAAATAGAAAAATATCTTCCTAAGCTTTATAAATCTTTAATGGAAATTTATAAGCATTTGGGAGAAGATGATGAAGAGGAAGTTATTAATGATCAATATTCATTAATAGATGGAATCTCAATTGATTTTGGAGTTATGCAAAAAACAAGAAAGGCTTTTGTTATAAAAAGTGATTTTATTTGGGATGATATAGGAAGCTTTTCAGCCTTAAGTAGATATTTAATAGAAAATAGAAGTAATAAGGTTAGTGAAAATGTATATCTTCAAGATAGCGAAAATTGTGCAGTTTTTGGGGAGAAAAACTTAGTAATAGGCTTTGGCATTAAGGATTTAATCATAGTAGACGCTGGAGATGTGATACTAGTGATGGATAGAAATAGGGAGCAGGAAATAAAGCATTTACTAAATGATTTAAATGATAAGAATGGGTATAGGGATTTTATTTAACTTGCAAAATAAAGGTTGTAATTTAGGTTTAGACTTAAGTTACAACCTTTTAATTTTTATATGTAATAGGCTTAAATCATGAAAAATATTTAAAAAAGGTATTGCAAAATCAAAAAGTTGGAATATAATAAAACTATACCACCCCCTGGGGGTGGGGGTAAAAAGAATAGGAATTATCTTTTTATATAAAATATAATTATGATCTAAAGGAGATGAATGCTTTGAAAGATAAATATAAGATAAGCGGAATGACCTGTTCTGCATGTGCAAATAGAATCGAAAAAGGTGTAAGCAAGATGGAGGGGGTTAAAGAAGCAAATGTAAACTTTGCAACTGAAACTTTAAATGTAGAGTATGATGATTCAGCACTTAAGCCATTAGATATTGAAAACAAGGTTGAAAAGTTAGGCTATAAGGTAGAAAAAAATATAGAATCTCATAACTATAAGATAGAAGGAATGACATGTACTGCCTGTGCAAGTAGAGTTGAAAAAGTTACAAATAAAATGCCAGGTGTTGAAAATGCTGTAGTTAATTTTGCAACAGAAAAGTTATCAATAAGCTTTGATGCAGATAAAGTAACTTTTGGAGAAGTTAAGGCTACTGTTGAAAAAGCAGGATATAAGCTAATAAGAGAAGAAGATAATGTTAATAATGAAGGAAAAAAAGTTACTGAACAAAGTAAGTTATTAAAAAGATTAATATTATCATTAGTATTTACAGTTCCACTACTAATAATAACAATGGGACATATGGTAGGTATGCCACTTCCAGAAATTATAGATCCAATGATAAATCCATTTAATTTTGCTATTATTCAATTAGTATTAACTCTTCCTGTAGTTTTAACAGGATATAAATTCTATTCTATAGGATATAGGAATTTATTTAAGTTAAGCCCCAATATGGATTCTTTAATTGCAATAGGAACTAGTGCAGCATTTATTTATAGCCTTTATGGAACTTATGAGATTTATATGGGTGATGCACATTTTGCAATGATGTTATATTATGAAGCATCAGCAACGATATTAGCATTAATTACATTAGGTAAATATTTAGAATCTGTTTCAAAAGGAAAGACATCTCAAGCAATTAAAAAACTTATGGGATTAGCTCCAAAAACAGCAACTATAGTTAGAAATGGTAAGGAAATAGTTCTTCCAATTGATGAAGTTATTGTTGGAGATATAGTTATTGTTAAACCAGGTGAAAAATTACCGGTTGATGGTGAAGTTGTTGAAGGAAATACATCAGTTGATGAAGCAATGCTAACAGGGGAAAGTATTCCTGTAGAAAAGACTGTTGGAAGTAAAGTAATAGGTGCAAGTATTAACAAAACAGGATTTATTAAATATAAAGCAACTAAGGTTGGTAAAGATACTGCATTAGCTCAAATTATTAAGCTAGTGGAAGATGCTCAAGGTTCAAAAGCTCCAATTGCAAAAATGGCTGATATAATAGCTTCTTATTTTGTACCAATAGTAATTGGTCTTGCTATATTTGCAAGTATAGCTTGGCTAATAGCTGGTGAAACTGGAACATTCTCATTAACTATCTTTATAGCAGTTTTAGTTATAGCGTGTCCATGTGCTTTAGGGCTTGCAACTCCAACAGCTATTATGGTTGGAACAGGAAAAGGTGCTGAATATGGAGTGTTAATTAAAGGTGGAGAAGCCTTAGAAGTTACTCATCAAATAGATACTATTGTATTTGATAAGACAGGTACAATCACAGAAGGTAAACCAGTTGTAACTGATATTGTTACAAGGAATATATCAAAGGATGAATTACTAATACTTGCAGCAAGTAGTGAAAAAGGTTCAGAGCATCCATTAGGAGAAGCTATAGTAAAGGGTGCAGAAGAAAAGAATCTTACATTAAAAGAGATATCTAACTTTAATGCAATTCCTGGACATGGAATTCAAGTTGAAATAGAAGGAAAGAATATATTACTTGGTAATAAGAAATTAATGGTGGGAAATTCTATAGAAATCGGAGATTTAGGAAATGAATCTGATAGATTAGCTAATGAAGGTAAGACACCTATGTATATTGCAATAGATAATAAATTAGAAGGAATTATAGCTGTTGCAGATACAGTTAAAGCAAGTAGTAATGAAGCAATTGAAAATCTTCACAAGATGGGAATAAAGGTTGCAATGATTACTGGAGATAATAAAAAGACAGCTGATGCAATTGCTAAGCAAGTTGGAATAGATATAGTATTATCTGAAGTATTACCAGAAGATAAGGCAAATGAAGTGAAAAAGCTTCAAGAAAAGGGTAGTAAGGTAGCGATGGTTGGAGATGGAATCAATGATGCTCCAGCATTAGCACAAGCTGATATCGGAATTGCCATAGGAACAGGAACAGACGTAGCTATAGAATCTGCTAATATAGTTCTTATGAAGGGCGATTTAAGAGATGTATCTACAGCTATTAAATTAAGTAAAGCAACTATTAGAAATATAAAACAAAATTTATTCTGGGCATTTGGATATAATGTTTTAGGAATACCAGTAGCTATGGGATTATTACATGTATTTGGTGGACCATTATTAAATCCAATGATAGCTGCAGCTGCAATGAGTTTAAGTTCAGTATCAGTATTAACAAATGCATTAAGACTAAGAGGATTTAATCCAAATAAATAATTAGTTAAGGAGAAATGAAGATGAAAAAGAAGATTTTAATTGAAGGAATGAGTTGTAATAATTGTGTAGCTCATGTGACTGAAGCGCTAAATGAGTTAGAGGATTCAAAGAACGTAGAAGTAAATTTAGATGGAAAATATGCATTAGTTGAAACAAATGTGAAAGATGATATTATAACAGAAAAAATCGAAGATATGGGATATGATGTTGTTAGAATAGAAAATATTTAAGAGGAAATAAAGGCTGATATTCATTAGAGTGTCAGCCTTTTTATGGATATACTATAGATATTAATATTTTTAAGTATTATTTAAGAAATGAAAATGTATTTTAAGAAAATTTAGGTGTATAATCAAATAAAAACCTTAATAAGTTGGATAATTAGAAACATTTTAATAATTTATTATGATGTAAGGAGAGGAATATGGGGACAGATAAGAAGAGGAATTTTATAATAAACGTAATTTATATACTAATTGTAGGTGCTATTTTATATATTACATTAAAATATGCCTTAGGATGGTTTTTACCTTTTGTAGTTGGATTTGGTATAGCCTTTATTCTTAAGCCTTTAATAAATTTATTAACTAAAAAATTAAAGATTAAAAGGAAGGTTGTAGCTGGATTAACAGTTTTAGTTTTTTATGCAACAGTAGGAGCCTTAGTTACATTATTGCTATTTAAGCTTGGATTAGTCATGAAGGATTTGTTTACAAAGCTACCAAGTTTATATGTAAATACTATAGAGCCTTTAATATATGAACTATCTGCTAAGGCTGAAGAGATTTTAGTTAATTTAGATCCTGCATTGCTTCAGGCTATTAAACAAGCTATAACATCAATAGCTGATTCTTTAGGCTCTATAATTTCAAGTGTATCTTCAGGAGCTGTTTCCTTTATAACCTCAACAGTTTCTGTGGTTCCTAGCTTCTTTATTATATTAATTTTTTCTATAATTTCATCCTTCTTTTTTGCTATGGATTATGAGAAGATTACAAGTTTTGTTATAAGACAATTTTCGCCTAAGGGAAGAGAAATAGTATTAGATATTAAAGAATATATAGTAGGAACTTTATTTAAAATAGTAAAGGCTTATTCAATATTAATAACTATAACATTTATAGAACTATCTATTGGATTATCTATACTTAGGGTTGAAAGTGCAATTTCTATTGCTTTAATAATTGCTTGTGTAGATATATTACCTGTTCTTGGTACAGGGGGAATAGTGATACCTTGGATATTTATAGAGTTATTTAAAGGAAATACAGCCTTGGCAATAGGATTAACTATAATTTATGTTGTTATTACAATTATTAGGAATATACTTGAACCTAAAATAGTTGGTGAACAAATAGGATTGCATCCATTAATTATGTTAATTTGTATGTTTGTTGGAGTAAAGTTTTTTGGAGTCTTGGGATTATTTATTTTACCAATAATAGTAATAATATTAAAGAATTTAAATGATAGTGGGAAAATACATATTTTTAAGTAGTATGTATTTAGAGAAATGTTAGGAGAATGTATGGAAATAGAATTTTATGATGGTGGTAGTATTGATAATGAAAAATTATTATATGCCATAGTAGTGTCTAGATATAATGGTAAGTGGGTTTTTGTAAAGCATAAGGAAAGAAGTACTTGGGAAATTCCAGCTGGTCACAGAGAAGAAAATGAAGATATAAATTACACAGCTAAAAGAGAACTTTTTGAAGAAACAGGAGCAAAAGAATATAAAATTACATATATATGTGATTATTCTTTAAAAATTAAGGGAAATAAAAGTTATGCTTCATTATTCTTTGCAAAAATAGAAAAGTTAGGTGAATTGCCTGATTATGAAATAGGTGAAGTTGGTTTTTTTGATGAAATTCCAGAAAATCTTACTTATCCTAATATTCAACCTAAGCTTCATAATAAGGTAAAAGAAGAAATAAATAAGTTTGTTTTTTAATATATATAGTATTATTATTAAACTATAAAGAACAAATGGGGTGAGTAAGTTATGATGATGAACACTCACAAAGCTTTAGCACAAGGATTTATTAATGGATTAGAAGATGATAAAGCCTTTATTATTAGTAGTGGACATTTTATATGGGGAAATTTAAAACCGGATTCTGCATCAAAATATAAATTTAAAAAACATTATTTTGATGAGAGCTTTGATATGATAGTTAAGAAGATAGAATTTTTATCTTCATTAACATTAGATGATATTTATATAAGATATTCATTAGGAAAATTTAATCAGGAATTAGGAGTAGTATGTCACTTCTTATGTGATTACTTTTGTGTACCACACTTTCAAAGATGGGAGTTTAAAAGTCCTGGTGCCGTAAAGGACCATGTATTATATGAAAATGACCTAAATAAATATGCTAAGCTTTGCACAATAAGACAAGATATTAATACTAGTTTAAAATCAGAAGATATAAGAAAATATATAGAAAAGCTTCAAAAAGAATATGAAGGTAATGTTTCTTATGAAAAAGACTTAATATATGCAAGCCATATGTGCAATACAGTAATTCACTTAATATTAGATGAAGTAATTTTAAACCAAAAGCTAAAAGAGCATATTGCATTAGTTATATAGTTAAAAATTAGAATTAAATATAAAAAATAGAAACTCAGAATTTCTGGGTTTCTTTTTTTATTTATTTATGTGATATATGAAAAAACCTATATCTTTAATAGAAGCTAGGAAAATAGTAGGTTACATATAGCTATTTTTTATATCACTAGTAATTTTAACCTTAGAATAGTTTCTCTTAAGATACAAAATATAAGTTTAAAGATTAAATATATTTAAGGGGAAAATGTTGACAAAGAAATAAAATCTGCATATAATAAAAACAAAGGAACATATGAGCAGTTGTTCATATGTAAAAATGAATGGAGGAAGCTGATATGGGAGAAAATAAATTAGAAAGCTGTAATTGTACTATAATTCATAAGGATGTAGTTGAAAAAGTAAAGGGAAACTTACCAGAAGAAGAAATTTTATATGATTTGGCAGACCTTTTTAAAGCTTTTAGTGATTCTACAAGAATTAAGATTTTATATGCACTATTTCAAGAAGAATTATGTGTTTGTGATTTAGCAGCTTTACTAGAAATGACTCAATCTGCTATTTCTCATCAACTAAGAGTTTTAAAATCAAACAAGCTTGTAAAGTTTAGAAGAGATGGAAAAGTAATATATTATTCTTTAGCAGATGATCATATTAAGCATATATTCCATGAAGGCTTTAAGCATATATTAGAATAAGGAAGTGGTGAGAAAATGAGTAACAAAGATATCAAACTAGTATTATCAGGATTAACATGCGCTAACTGTGCTAGTAAAATAGAGACAAGAGTTAATAATTTAGATGGAGTAAAGGAAGCTAATTTGAACTTTACAACTTCCACTTTAGTTATTGAAGGAGATGGAAGTAAGAAAGAGGATGAATTAATAGTTAAAGCAAAAGAAATAATAAATAAGCTTGAACCAGAGGTTAAGGTTTATAATAAAAATGAAGTTAAGGAACCAATTAGAAATACTTCTTCTTGTGCTGATGGAACATGTTCTATAGAAGAGGGTTCACATGATAAAGATAGTCATAATCATCATTCTCATAGTGATTCTAATGAGCACTCTCACGAAGATGGACATGGTCATGATCATTCTCATAATGAACCTATTACTTTAAAAGAAAATATACCTTTAATATTAGGGGTAATTATATATGCATTTGCTTTAATATTTAAGAGTGAATCAGTATTAAATATAATATTATTTGTAACAAGTTATATTTTAATTGGTGGAAAGGTCTTAACTACAGCAATTAAAAATATCTTTAGAGGAGAAATATTTGATGAAAACTTCTTAATGACAGTAGCTACTTTAGGAGCATTCTTTGTTGGAGAGTATCCAGAAGCTGTAGCAGTTATGTTATTCTATGAAGTTGGTGAGTTATTCCAATCATATGCAGTTAATAGATCAAGAAAATCAATAACTTCTCTTATGGATATAAGAGCTGACTATGCAAATGTTATAAGAAATGGTGTAGAAGAAAAAGTAAATCCAGAAACAGTTAATATAGATGAAGAAATTATAGTAAGACCAGGAGAAAGAGTTCCTTTAGATGGTATTGTAATAGATGGAACAAGCTTTGTAGATACTTCAGCTTTAACTGGTGAATCAGTTCCTAGAGAAATATCTATAAATGAAGAAATTTTAGCTGGCTGTATTAATACTAATGGAGTTTTAAAAGTTAAGGTAAGCAAAAACTTTAAGGAATCAACAGTTTCAAGAATTTTAGAATTAGTTGAAAATGCTTCAAATAAAAAAGCTCCAACTGAAAAGTTTATTACAAGATTTGCAAGAGTGTACACTCCGATAGTTGTGTTCTTAGCTTTAGCCCTTGCGATAATACCTCCTTTAGTAATTAAAGATGCAACATTTAATGAATGGATATATAGAGCATCAATATTCTTAATTGTATCTTGTCCATGTGCATTAGTAGTATCTATTCCTCTTGGATTATTTGCAGGTATAGGTGGTGCATCTAGAAAAGGAATATTAGTTAAAGGTGGAAACTATTTAGAAGCCTTAAAAAATATCGATTCAGTAGTATTTGATAAAACAGGTACTTTAACTAAGGGTGTATTTAAGGTAACAGAAATAAATAATGTTAATATAGAAAAAGAAGAATTATTAAAGGTTGCAGCAATTGCAGAAAGTAATTCAAATCATCCAATAGCTCAATCAATAATAAAAGAATATAGTAAGGATGTTACTTCTTCAGAAGTTAAAGATTATGAAGAAATAAGTGGGCATGGAATTAAGACTACAATAGATGGACTTGAAGTGCTAATAGGTAATTACAAGCTTATGGAAAAATTCAATATAGCTTATAATAAGGTAGATTCAATAGGTACTATAGTTCATGTAGCGATAAACAAAGAGTATAAGGGTAATATAGTAATATCTGATGAAATTAAAGAAACATCAAAAGAAGCTATTAGTGGATTAAGAGAAATTGGTGTTAAACAATCTGTAATGTTAACAGGAGACAATAAGGCTGTTGCAGATAAAGTTTCTGACATTATTGGATTAGATAAGGTTTATTCAGAGCTGTTGCCAGGAGATAAGGTAGAAAAATTAGAAGAAATAATTAATAATAATAAATCAGAAGGAAAAGTAATATTCGTTGGTGATGGTATAAATGATGCCCCAGTTCTAGCAAGAGCAGATATAGGTGTTGCTATGGGTGGTATAGGATCTGATGCAGCTATTGAAGCAGCAGACGTAGTTTTAATGAAAGATAATCCAAAGGCTTTAGTAGATGCCATTAAAGTAGCAAGAAAAACTAATAAAGTATTATGGCAAAATATTATATTAGCATTAGTAGTTAAGGTGTTAGTATTAGGATTAGGTGCTTTAGGAATGGCTAATATGTGGGAAGCAGTAATTGCGGACGTAGGAGTAACTATACTAGCAGTAATAAACTCTACAAGATGTCTTAAATAAAAAACAAAAAAGCAAGAAGTATATTGACAAATTTCGATATTTTTCTTATAATTATTTGAGTTGAGAACAATCAGGCAATATGGGAGCATGCTAGATTTTACTTTAATTACAAGTTAGCTTGTACTAGTTAAGGCTTATGTATAACGGATCTGCTACGTTATATATAAGTCTATTTTTTATTTAATCTATGTATCAATAAATAGTTTGCATTTTGTGTGCCTATAGATCTTTAAATAAAAAATAATTTTAAAGTAAATCACATTAATT
>NZ_JAWGSV010000070.1:0-13365 GCF_032552055.1 Clostridium sp.
CAGTAACATTATCATTACCAGCAGTAGAAGCTAAAGCATTTTGGTTATCGTTGGAAGCCCCAGCAGCAGAACCAGAAGCAGAACCGGCAGCAGAACCAGCGGCTGTAGTTTCAGTTTCACTTTCGCTTTCAGTAGAAGTAAGTCCATTAGTTACTGTAATATTAATATTGATTGGCTGACTATTGGTAGTTGTATCTGTATCTGTAGTTTCTTGACCTTGAGATTGAAGTTGTAACTGAGCTTGTAATTGAGCTTGTAATTGAGCTTGTAATTGAGCTTGAAGTTGTGCTTGGAGTTGTGCTTGTAATTGAGCTTGAACTTGAAGTTGAGCTTGCAGTTGAGCTTGCAGTTGCCTTTGATCTTGCTCTTGACGTTGTAATTGAGCTTGTAATTGAGCTTGTAATTGAAATAATAATGATAAATAATTATTTAGATTATTATTAGTGTTATTATTCTTATTTAAATTATTTAGATTTTGGGTATTAAAGTCATCATAAATATTATCAAGACAAGAATCAAATTTAGAAGCATCATAATTTTTATTTTGTGACATATAGATCCTCCTTTAGTATTAATTTTAAAACTTATATTTAGTGTTGTTAATATAATTTATAATATGTAATTTATTGTAGTAATGATACTAATCTGAGTGGAATAATGCTTTTAAAGTTATATAAAAAGTTTGATTTAATAAAGATAATTTAATGTAGAAATTTTATTAAAACTTATATATAAAATATAGCAATTTATTAATAAAGATTTATTGACAACATTGTATAGAAGTGTTATTCTAATGAAAACGAAGACCTTTAACTTAATCCAGAGAGATTAATAAGGGAGATTTAGGTATTAATAAACACTACAGGCTTATTATGTCTTCCTTAAGTTTAAGGAAGGCTTTTTTTATGAGATTTATACTCAATTACAACGTATATACCTTTAAATTTAACACTGAGATGTTAATAAGGAGTGATGAATATGACAAAAAAACATTTAATTGACCCTATGGATTTTTCTAAGGAAGAATTAGAAGAAATATTCAATTTAGCACATCAAATAATAGCAAATCCAAAAGAGTATTCTAATGTATGTGATGGAAAGATATTAGCTACTCTATTTTATGAGCCAAGTACTAGAACAAGATTTAGTTTTGAAGCTGCAATGATGAGACTTGGAGGAAAAATACTAGGTTTTTCTGAACCTAACTCAAGCTCAACTGCAAAGGGAGAAACTTTAGCAGATACTATTACTATGGTATCAATTTATGCTGATATAATTGCAATGCGACATCCTAAAGAAGGTGCTGCAAGACTTGCAAGTATGTATTCAGAAGTTCCTGTAATTAATGCAGGAGATGGTGGTCATCAGCATCCAACTCAAACATTAACTGACCTTTTAACTATCAAATCACTAAAAGAAGGATTAAATAATCATGTAATTGGACTATGTGGAGATTTAAAAAATGGAAGAACTGTTCATTCCTTAATTAAAGCTATGTCAAGATATGAAGGAACAAAGTTTATTCTAATCTCTCCTAAAGAGCTTTCAATACCTACATATATAAGAGAAGAAATTTTATTAAAGAATAAGGTTGAATTTAGAGAAGTAGAAAAATTAGAAGATGTAATAGATGAATTAGATATTCTTTACATGACTAGAATTCAAAAAGAGAGATTCTTTAATGAAGAAGAGTATTTAAGATTAAAGGATAGCTATATATTAGATGTAGAAAAGATGAAATTAGCTAAAGATGATATGATAGTTATGCATCCACTGCCAAGAGTTAATGAAATAGATATAGAAGTAGATAAAGATAAGAGAGCATCTTATTTTAAACAAGCTGAGTATGGAATGTATGTGAGAATGGCATTAATTGCTAAGCTTTTGGAGGTGGTTTAGATGTTAGAAATAACTAGTATAAAAAATGGGTTAGTAATAGACCATATAATGGCTGGTATGGGAATAAAGATTTTTAATTATTTAAACTTAGATAAGGTAAATAGCCAAGTTGCTTTAATTATGAATGTAGAAAGCAAAAAAGCATGTAAAAAAGACATCATTAAAATAGAAAATATAATGGATATAGATTATACAATATTAAGTTTATTATCACCACACTTAACTATTAATGAAGTTAAGAATGGAGAGATAGTAAGAAAAATAAATCCTGAACTACCAGAAAGAGTAGTTGATGTTATTAAATGTAACAATAGTAATTGTATTACTACTGAAGAGAAATATGTTTCACATACCTTTAATTTAATTAATGAAGATAAAGGAACATACAAGTGTGATTTTTGCGACCATATAATGAAATTATCAGATTTATAAAAGGTATGAGGTGAAATTATGAACATATTAATAAAAAATGCTAGAGTAGTAGACAGTTCACAAGATTTTAATGGAGATATTTTAATAGAAGATGGAATCATTAAAGAGGTTGGATTAGATTTAAATAAGGAAGGTATTGAAGTAATAGATGCAAAGGGCCTTACTGTAATGCCAACGTTTATAGATACTCATGCTCACTTTAGAGAACCAGGATTAACATATAAGGAAGATATAGAAACTGGATCTAGAGCTGCTTTAAGGGGAGGATATACTGGAGTTTGCTTAATGGCAAATACTCAGCCAATCTGTTCAAGTAATGAAGTTCTAGAAAGAGTTAGAAATAGAGAAAAAGAATTAGATTTAATAGACTTACATCAATGTGTATCTGTTACTAAAGGTTTTAATGGAAAAGATCTTAGCCACTTAGATGATTTTGCTTCTGACGAAAGACTTAAAGCAATTTCAGATGATGGAGTCGGAGTTATGGATTCAGAAATAATGTATGAAGCAATGAATAAGGCTAAGGAAAATAACTGGATTATTATGTCTCATGCAGAAGATAGAGGCTTTTCTGATATAGATATGACTATGGCAGAAAATATAATGACCTTAAGAGATATATATTTAGCTAAAGAAACAGGTGCAAGACTCCATATGTGCCATGTAAGCACTAAAGAGGCTATAAGCTATATAAGAGAAGCTAAGGAAGAATATGATAATATTACTTGTGAAGTTACACCACATCATATTTGCTTAACTAAGGAGGTTAACAATTATAGAGTTAATCCTCCTATAAGGGAAAGAGAAGATGTGGATGCAATTATAAAAGCAATTAAGGATGGAGTAGTAGATTGCATAGGAACAGACCACGCACCTCATACAAAGGATGATAAAGAAAAAGGATCACCAGGAATGGTTGGACTAGAAACATCATTCCCTATATGTTATACTTCTTTAGTTAAATCAGGGGCTATAACATTAAATAGATTAAGTGAAATAATGTCTAAGAATACTGCTAAAATTCTTGGAATGAATAAAGGATTAATAAGCCCAGGATTTGATGGTGATTTAGTTATACTTAACTTAGACAAAAAGATAAAAGTAGATTCTAATGAATTCCATTCAAAGGCTAGGAATACTCCTTTTGAGGGAATGGAGTTTTATGGGGAAGTTGAAATGACTATAAGAAAAGGAAAAGTACTATATAAAAAATAGGAGGACAATATGAAGAGTATTATTGTAGATAAGTTATATAAAAGAGTTGAAGAAAGAGGAGTAGTATGTGTTGGATTAGATACTGCTTTAGAATATATACCAGAACACTTATTTGAAGGAAGAAGTAATGTAGAAGCTATAGTTGAGTTTAATAAGCAAATAATAGATGCAACAAATGATGTAGCAGCATGTTTTAAAGTGCAAATTGCGTATTATGAAGCTTTAGGAATAGATGGAATGATAGCTTACAAGGAAACATTATCATACTTAAGAGAAAAGGATGCAATAATAGTAGCTGATATAAAAAGAGGGGACATTGCAGCAACAGCAAAGCAATATGCAAAGGCTCACTTTGAAGGAGATTTTGAAGCTGACTTCATAACATTAAGTCCTTATATGGGAATGGATAGTATTGAACCATATGTACCTTATATGGAAAAGGGAACTAAGGGAGTATTTACATTAGTTAGAACTTCTAATAAAGGTGCAGAAGATATAGAAATGTTAAAAACTGAAGATGGAAGAGATGTTTATAAGGTAGTTGGAGATAAGCTAAAAGCTATTGGAGATTCAATAGTAGGTGATTGTGGATATTCAGCTATAGGTGGAGTAATAGGTTGTACTCATGTAGAAGAAGGAATTGAAATTAGAAAAAGATTTGATAATATGTTCTTCTTAATTCCTGGATATGGTGCACAAGGTGGAAAGGCAACAGATGTTGCTATGTATTTAAATAATGGTAATGGAGGAGTTGTTAATTCTTCTAGAGCTATACTTTTAGCTTATAAGAAGCAAGAAGGAAGAGAAAAAGAATTTGCTCTATGTGCAAGAGAAGAAGCTATTAGAATGAGAGATGAAATAAGAGAAGCTGTAGAAAATATCTAGGGGGATGAGAACCATGGCTTATACTAAATCTAAGGTTTTATTAAATGAGAGAATAGTAGATAACATATATAAGATGGTAGTTGAAGATAATAATAATGTAAAAGCAGGTCAATTTTATATGTTAAAACTTGAAGGAAAAACATTACTTCCAAGACCTATAAGTGTTTGTGAAAAAAACGAAGGAACAATAACTTTTCTATATGCTGTAGTTGGACAAGGAACTAAGGAATATACAGTTTTAGAAAAAGGCGATTATATTAATTTAAATGGACCTCTTGGGAATGGATTTAAAATAGATGAGAATCTAGGTAGAGTAGCCTTAGTAGCTGGGGGGATAGGAACTGCTCCAATGCTAGAAGTTGCAAAGAAACTTAGAGAAAATAATAATGCAAGTAACTTAGATTTATATGCAGGCTTTAGAGATGAAGTATATTTAATTGAAGAAATTAAAGAGTATGCTGATGAAGTATATTTAACTACTAATACAGGTAAATATGGTCATAAAGGTTTTGTAACAGATGTATTAAAGCCAGAAAATTATGATGTTGTCTTATGCTGTGGACCTGAAATAATGATGAAAAAAGTTATTGAAATGTGCAAGGAAAAGAATGTTAAAATACAAGTTTCTATGGAAAAACATATGGCTTGCGGTGTAGGGGCATGTTTAGTTTGTACATGTAAAACTAAGGATGGACACAAAAGAACTTGTAAAGATGGTCCAGTATTTGATGGCTATTATGTAGAACTTTAAAATCAAAGGAGGCATTTAGAATGTTAAAGGTAAATATAAATGGAGTAGAATTTAAGAATCCAGTAATTGCAGCTTCAGGAACCTTTGGTTTTGGAGGGGAATACAATGACTTTTATGACGTTGGTATACTTGGAGGAATATCATCTAAGGGGTTAACTTTAAATCCTAAGGATGGTAATGAAGGAATAAGAGTATATGAAACACCATCTGGAATGATGAATTCAGTAGGACTTCAAAATCCAGGTATAGATAGATTTATAAGTGAAGAGCTGCCAAGAATGAAAAAGCTAGGAACTAATATTATAGCAAATGTTGGCGGTGGGTGCATGGAAGATTATGAAGAAGCTATTGAAAGACTAGTAGGAACTGATATAGATATGATAGAGCTTAATATATCATGTCCTAATGTTAAGTCTGGGGGAATGGCCTTTGGAATTAAATCAAATGTAGCTTATGATGTAGTATCAAAGATTAAGAAAATTGTAGATAAGCCACTTATGGTTAAGCTATCACCAAATGCAGAAGATATAGTAAAGATGGCAGTAAGCTGCGAAGAAGCAGGAGCTGATTCAATTTCTTTAATTAATACATTAAAAGGATTTGCTATAGATCCATATAAAAGAAAGCCTATATTTAATAATGGATATGCAGGGCTTTCTGGTCCAGCTGTAAAGCCAATAGCTTTAAGAATGGTACATGAAGTATCAAAGGCAGTTAATATACCTGTAATAGGTTTAGGTGGAATATCTTCTGGAGTAGATGCAATAGAATTTATGATGGCAGGTGCTACAGCTATTCAAATAGGTACAGTTAACTTTGCCAATCCAATGGCAGGAAAAGAAATAATAGAAGAAATGGAAGCATTTTTAAAGAGTCAAGGAATTAAGGATATAAATGAGATTATAGGTTGTGTAAAATAAAAACTATATAGTTATATTGAATTAGATTAAAATATTAAATTAGTAGGAAATTAGTTTATATTTTAAAAGTAGAAAGTGGATATAAGTAAGTTTAAAAATACTTTGTGTAAAGTGATGAAAGAAGAAAACTTACGTATGTCCACTTTTATTTAAATTATGACTTTATATTATGATACAAATAGGTTAAAATATAGAGAGAAAAGAATAAGTCATTGTATTAAAAATCTAAAGGTTTTTATATATGTAAGGAGGATACAATGAGACCTAAGAAGATAAGCATAATTTCTAGTATTATAATTATTTTATTGATAGCACTTATAATACTATTAGTAAGTAAAATTCTTGATAAGAGTAGTAAGGAAGTAAAAGTTGCTAAAGATTTTATTGAGGAACTTTATAACGAGGATATTATTAACGCTGAAAGTGGATTTAAAACTTCAATTGAAGAAGATGCATTGAATAAGGTAAATAATAAGAGTTCTAAAATAAAATATTCTGTAATGGTTGGAAGTTACGCAGTAGATATAGATGAAGACTATAAAGTTTTAGGCTTTTCAAATAAGAATATTCCAGCTTTAGTTAGTGAGAACGCTCCAATGATTACTTTAGAAAAAGCAGTCTCATTGTCCGAAAGCTATTTAAGTAAATTAACTAAAGACGAGTATTTAGTTAAAGAAGTTAAAATTGAAGGGGATTCACTTTCGCCAATTTATAATATTAATTTTTACAAATTAAAAGATGGACACCCTTATTATAAACAAGATATAAATGTAGTTATTAATAATAGTACTGGTAAGCTAGAAGGATATATTAATTATCCAATAGGAGAGGTTAAATATATAAATGATATTAATATTGATGAAAAGGAAGCTAGGAGTATTTTAGAGAGCAATTATAAAGCTTTAGGATTAGATTACAAAATACAAAGCAATCCTATGATGTATTACATTACTGTTTCTGATAATGAAATGGTACTAGCATATCGATTTAATTATAAAGTCACAAATAAAGATAATAAAGAGGAAGATAGCACTTCTTTTATTAGAGCAGATAATGGAGAAGTAGTTAACTTTAATTTAGAAGTAACAAAATTAAATTAGAAATTTTTGAAATTAAGAATGGAAAGAATAGATAGTTAAATATATTTATCGGGACAATAGATAGTTTTGTGTAAAAAACAAGACTATCTACTGTTTTTTAAAGGAGAAATGGAAGAAAATCTAGGAAAAAATAAATATGAAAATGTATGTGTAGAATTAGATAAAAAGATTATATCTCTATAGGCTAAAGGAATATCAACATCTGATATTCAAGATGAAATTGAAGAATTATATGGAATGACTATATCACCATAAATAGTATCTGAAATAACTGATAAAGAGTTTGCTATTGCTGATGAATGCCAAAAAAGCTGTTGTTAATACAGCCAGATTAAAAATTTCAAATTATAAAAATAATAGTTGATGTAATTCTTACGGAATTACACCAACTATTATTTTTATAAACTCCACCAAGAGTTATCATTAATTTTTTATTACTCATTGTGCGGATATCACTCTTACAGCACCCTGAGCAACTATTTCCATTCAGTTACTTCATCATTAAGCTCCGGAATCGAAGAAGATTTAAATATAGGATCTTTAATTCCAGCTTTCTTTTGAGTATTATAATCATCTAAGGCCTTAAAGGCAATTTTGCTAAGTAGTACAATAGCAATTAGATTAATTATTGCCATTAATCCCATAAATACATCAGCTAAATTCCATACTATATCCATGCTTACTAGTGAACCGAAGAATACCATTAAAGCAACTGATATTCTGTAAATAGATAAGTATATTTTTTTGTTAGTTATAAATTGAATATTTGCTTCACCATAATAATAATTACCAACAATAGAACTAAAAGCAAATAATAATATACATAGTGAAATAAATATATTTCCCCAAGATCCTACTTGTGAGCTAACTGCCAGCTGTGTAAGTTCAATACCTTTAATACTTCCATCAAGGGGAGCACCAGATAATAGAACTATAAATGCTGTACAGCTACAAATTATAATTGTATCAGTAAATACACCTAGAGTTTGTATAAAACCTTGCTTTACTGGATGAGATACTGTTGCAGTTGCAGCAGCATTTGGAGCAGAGCCCATACCTGCTTCATTTGAAAATAATCCTCTTTTAATACCTTGCATTAAAGCTGCACCTATTGAACCACCAACAACTTGGTTAATACCAAAGGCATTTTCAAATATTAATGTAATAATGCTAGGAATAGCAGAAAAATTCTTTAATACTATAAATAAAGCAACTAATATATAAGCTATTGCCATAATAGGAACTAAGACACTTGATACGTCGGCTATTCTCTTAACACCACCAAAGATTATTATTATTGTTAGTATAGTTAAGATAAGACCAACAATTTTAGTATCAAATCCAAAGGAGCTATTTAGTGAAAGAGCAATAGTATTAGATTGAACTGAGTTAAATACAAGTCCGAAGGATATAGTAATTAATATTGCAAATACTACGCCCATCCACCTCTTTTTAAGACCTTTTTCCATATAATAAGCCGGTCCGCCTATAAAATTAGAACCATCTTTTTCTTTATATATTTGAGCTAAAGTAGATTCTATAAATGCTGAAGCAGAACCAATTAACGCTATAAGCCACATCCAGAATATAGCACCAGGGCCACCTATAGCTATAGCAGTAGCAATACCAGCTAAATTACCAGTACCTACTCTAGAAGCAGTGCTTATGCAAAATGCTTGAAATGATGAAATAGTATTTTTATCATCCTTAGATGTAGCTCCGTCACCAAGCAATCTAATCATTTCTTTAATATTTCTAAATTGAACGAATTTTGTCTTAAATGTAAAATATAAACCAATTATTATTAACATTGCAATTAATATATAAGTCCATAGTATATCATTGAATGCCAAGATAAAGTCATTTAATAATTTCATATAACACTTCCCCTTTTCTTTAGTAAAAAATTATCTAATAGATATAATATAATAATTATGATAAAAATGCAAGAAATGAATAAATAATATTCATAAAAATGTTGAAAGTGGGGCATATTTAGGCTTAAATCAATACAAAATGAATATGTTTAGACAGTATAATTCAATAATAAAAATGATAAAAAAATAAGGATGAATATATTATACTCATCCTTATTTTTTATAAATATTATTTAATAGTATTAACCATTATTTTCAGCATTATTGTTATCATCAATTTCATTACTATTGCCACCAGTTCCACCATCAGGTTCTTCTGTTGAAGTATTAGCTTCAAGTTCTATAGTTATAGTGTCACCTTTTTTAGCTTTATTAGCAGAAATGGATTTGATTGTTCTATTTTTTGAGTCATTATTTTTAATTGTTACATTTACACCCTTAGATTTAAGAATACTAACTGCGTCATCAGCATTACTTCCTACTTTAATACCTAAGTCAGATAATTTAAATTCTTCATTAATTACTTGTGGTTTACTATCGTCCTTTTCAGTTGGAAGAACATATTGAGCATCTGCTGTGTTTCTATTTGAACTAGTTTTCTTAATAAAAACTCTTTCTTCAATTAAATTTTTAGGTGTATTTTCAGTAGCTAATTTATTATTATTTTTATTTACTTTAGCTGTAACATGGACATCACATGGACCGCTAGGTTCAGTTCCTGAAATAAACATTTCAGAATATGCTCTAGAACCTCTAGGATCTCTTGCACAAAGATCTGTAGCTCTCTTACCAGAATCCCTACAAATAGTAGCTGTAGTAATTCCTCCAGGATTTCCATCAAATTCTTTATATTCTAAGTTAGCATGTATTGGTGCCATCATAGCTCCCCATAATGAAGCTGCAGATGAACTGTAACTTGCCCCACCCATTTTCTCATGATTATCGTATCCTATCCAAACTGCACCAGAGTAATAAGGAGTTAAACCAGCAAATAGGAAGTTATTCACATGCTCAGTTGTACCTGTCTTACCTATAACAGGCATATTAGGAAGTTTAGCTAAAGCACCATCAAAAGTTAAAGGTCCCTTAAGTAAATCTCTCATAATATAAGCTGTTTGTGATGAAAATATTTGTTCTTGATTAGGCTTAGCTTCTAATAATATTTTACCAGTACCATCTACAACCTTAGTATATAAAGTAGGTTCAACGCGTACACCATTATTACCAAAAGTACCAAAGGCGGAAGCTAGTATAAATGGATTACCACCATCATAAGTACCATCAGAGTTTTCACCAGTAAATTCACCAAGTGATAGTACAGATAGTGTCTTTGAGTCTGGACCATAAATTAATCCGAGCTTTTCTGCATAAGAAAGACCAGTTTCAACACCTAGTTTATCTTCAACCATAATAGTAGGTACGTTTTTAGATAAAGCAAGGGATTGCCTTGCAGTAATATATCCATCAGATTTAAAGTCCCAGTTTTGAGGATTCCATCCTGGATATTTAGCCTTAATTGAATCAGGTAATAAGGCATCATCAAAAACAGTACCTGCTGTAATAGTTTTAGTGTCAATGGCAGGTCCATAAACAGTAAGTGGTTTAGTTGTAGAACCTATTGATCTTAAAGCATCATAAGCTCTATTAGTAGATCTTGCTGGCTGATCACCTCTACCTCCAACTAATACTTTTACCTGACCAGTTCTATAATCAATAATTGATGCAGCAGCTTGTAACTTTAAAGTTCCTGTATCATCAGTAACTTCTGGGTTTGCATATATATCAAGTTGCTTAATACTATTTCTATCATCTAATACTGCTTGGGTAGAATCTTGCATAGCTCTATCCATAGTAGTATAAATTTTTAGACCACCAGTTGAGAATAATCTATCTACTTCTTCATCTGTATATTTATATGTTTCCTTTAAATCTTTTCTTACTTGGTCTATTGCAGGATATACAAACCATTCATAGTTTATCTTGTAAGTAATAACAGTTTGAGAAAATGCAAAGCTATTTGCATCAGTAAAAGCATAGGCTTCATCATATTCTTCTTGTGTTATCTTACCTAGTTCCAGCATTTTCATAAGAACAGTTTTAGTTCTATCTAAGTAAACCGTAGGATCTTCTATATTATCAGGATGATATGGACTATAAGCTGAAGGTGCTTGAGTTAAGCCAGCAATAAAAGCTGATTCAGCTAAAGTTAAGTCCTTTGCACTTTTGTCAAAGTAATATTTAGCAGCAGCTTCAACACCATAAACCCTTCCTCCAAGAGGAATAGTATTTAAATAGGCTTCCAATATTTGATCCTTACTTAATTTTTTTTCAAGACTTAATGAAAGATAGATTTCTCTAACCTTTCTTTCTATTTTTACATCATTAGTAAGTAGTGTGTTCTTAATTAATTGTTGAGTTAGAGTTGATCCACCTTGGATATTTCCTTTGCCAGTTACATAGGTTATTGCAGAGCTTAAGGCAGATCCTATAGTTCTTTTAAAATCTACGCCACTATGTTTATAAAAACGCTCATCTTCAATAGAAACATAAGCATCTAGTAAGTATGGTGACATTTCATCCAGTGTCACTTTATATCTTTCTTCTTCAGTAGGTAAATTGTCTATATAGTTTCCTTCGCTATCAAATAGCATTGAAGGCTCGTTTAAACTTAGTACTGCATTAACATCTAATGGGTCAGTGCTTTTAATAATTGCAAATATATAGCCAAGTCCTACAACAAAGCATAAAAGACCAGCAATTAGTATTCCAAGAAATGTTCCTTTCAATATTTTTTTATATTTCGGTTGATTTTTATCTTTTTTATTCTTTTTATTTCTTTTGCTACTGTTTGTTTTCTTTTTAACATTAGCTTGGCTTTTTTCTGATCTAGAAGTTTCTTTATTAGCCATTTGTTCCTCCCTCATAATCATAATTATTTAATGGTTTAAAATAAATAATATAGTTTATTATAGCATATTTATATAAAGAGTAAAATAATAACTCTAGAAGGTGCCTATGAACTATTATACAAAAAAACCTAAAATGCGATTTGAAATTAAACACCCTAAGACTATATTGGCTATTATTGCCATATTTATTTTATTTAATTCCATAATATACCTATTTAACAAAAATATTTTACCGGCAGTATTATCTATAGGGGAAGAAAGAATGAAAAGAGAAGCTACAGAAATAATTAATGAAACGGCATTAGATATTTATTCAAAAGATTTTAATTATGAAGAAATTATAATTACAGATAAAGATAATGAAGGAAATATTACAATGTTAAGAGCTGATACTGTAAAACTTAATTACTTATCTTCAAAATTAGTATTGGAAGCTAATAGAAGAATAGGTAAATTAGAAGAAATTGGGTTAGAGGTACCTTTAGGATATATGACTAAAAATTTAGTTTTTTATAATTTAGGGCCAGATATAGGTGTGAAAATGACCCAAGTTGGAAATATATCTAGTAGTTATGAATCTGTATTTGAAAGTGCTGGTATAAATCAGACAAGACACAAGATATATTTAAATGTAAGTATGAAGATGAAAGTTATAGTTCCATTTAAAAGTGAAGAAGTAGAAGTAGTATCTCAAATTCCAATATCTGAAACTATTATTGTAGGTAAAACACCATCTACAGCAATAGACTTAAATAAAAACTAACTGAAAAAAGCTGCTTAATGCAGCTTTTTACTTACTTTCCCAGTTAAATACGTATGGTACATTTCTATAATAGCTTTCATAATCAAGACCATATCCAACTACAAATAAGTCTTCAATTTCAAAGCAACAATAATCTGGTTTTAGATCTACTTTTCTTCTAGATGGCTTATCTAAAAGAGTACAAGTCTTAACAGATTTAGCACCACGACTTTTAACATAGTTAATTACAAATTCCATAGTATATCCAGTATCTATTATATCATCAACTATAAGTACATCAAAACCTTCAATATTATCAGGGATATCATTAACAACTTTAACTTCTCCAGTACTTTCTTCACCGTGACCATAGCTTGAAGTTGTCATAAATCCAACTTTAGCTTTTAAATCTATAGCTCTAAAGATATCAGCTCCAAATATAAAGCTTCCTCTTAATAAAGGAAGTACATAAAGATTTTTATCTTTATAATCTTTTGCTATTACCTTTCCAAGTTCTTCAATTCTATTTTTTATTTCACTTTCAGTAAAAAGTATGTTTCTTTTTTTGTCATCCATTAGATTAATCCTCCTAAAAATATGATGGAAAAAGCTTATATATTTATGTAATATTAAAT
>NZ_JAWGSV010000071.1:0-13143 GCF_032552055.1 Clostridium sp.
TAATTATATAAATAATATTAAATCAGATGTAGAAATAATGAATGATTTAGATCCAGTTCAATATATAAAGGAATATATACAAAATGGTGAAAGTAGTTTATCTATAAAAGAAATTAGCAATGCGTTACTAAGTTTTGCATTTAAAGAAGTTAAAACAGTACTTTCGTTAGCTATAAGCATAATTGTAATTGCACTTATATGTTCACTTTTGAAGAATTTACAATCAGCTTTTTCAAATGAAAGTATATCTAATGTTGCTTTTTTTGCATGCTATTCCATACTTATTATAATTTTGTCAAGAAGCTTTATTGTGTCAATTACTATAGCGGTAGATATAATAAAGAGTTTATCAGACTTTATGGGAGCTGTAATGCCGGTACTGGTTATGATGCTTGGTACTATAGGAGGGTTTAGTCAAGCAGCAACAATGGATCCTATAATTATGGCAGCAACGATATTTGTACCTAGAATTTATACTAGTGTGATTATTCCGTTGATATTAATTACTTTTGTATTAGAATTTACAAATAATATTTCAACGGAATATAAAATTAGTAACTTATGCAAATTAACTAAACAAATCACAGTTTGGATGCAAGGAATTATTTTAACACTATTTATTGGATTGCTTACTGTCAGAGGGATTACTTCATCTACAATAGATGCTGTAACTTTAAAGACAGCTAAGTTTGCTATAGATAACTTTATTCCTATAGTAGGAAAAGCCTTTTCAGATGCAATTTCTTCTGTAGCAGGATATTCCTTAATTATAAAAAATGCAGTTAGCACAATTGGACTAGTAGTAATTGTATTAATGATGTTATATCCAGTTATAAAGCTTTTGTTAATATCCTTTGTATATAAGTTGACAGCAGCTCTTATTGAGCCTATTAGTGATAAAAGAATAACTAGTTCTATAGCATCAGCAGGAGATTCGTTAATACTAATTATGTCATGTGTACTTTCTGTAAGTTTAATGTTCTTTGTTTTACTTGCTATTATGGCGTCAGCAGGAAAATTTGTAATAGGGGGGTGATTGCTAAGAGTGGAAGAAATAAAGGGATTTGTTATAACTCTAGTTACTATGCTTATATTAATTTCTGCAATTGAATTAATATCTCCTGAAAATAGTATGAAAAAATATATTAGATTTGTATTAGGCTGCATTTTAATTGCTGTAATGATATCTCCCCTTATAAATTTCTTAAGTGGTGGAGAAGAACTATTAGTAAGTAAAATTGATAGCTATTTATCTATGCCAAATAAAGAAACAGAGGTATCAAGTTCTTTTGAAGAAAGTAAGGATAGTAGGAGTGAGGTTGTACTTAATAATATAGAAGATAATTTAAATAGGCTTTTAAAGGAACAATATAGTGATTCTGACTTTAAAGTAAAGATTCAAGGGGATGTAGATATGGATAATATAGAGTATTCGATTGAAAAAATAGAAGTTGGTGTAAAAGATAATGGGATTTTAAATATCGAAAAAATAGTAATTAATGAAGAAGAAAGTACAGAAGTGTCTACAAATAGTGAAAATATAAAGAATAAGCAAGAAATAATTGAATTTATAAAAGATACTCTTAAAATTTCTGAAGATAAAATATCAGTATATAGATTAAGTTAATGGGAGTGAGAAAATGGGTAAGGGTGATATAAAAAAAGATATAGCTAAAATAGTAAATGATAAAAAGTTTTTAAACATAGTTGTTGTTGTTTTAATTTTAGCGTTTGTATTACTAGCTATTAGCTTTATAACTAATAGTAGGAAGAAAGAGTCAGCAGAAGATACAAGTACAAAGGTTAGCAGCAATGCAAGAGGTGAACTAGAAAAAAATGCAGAGGCAACAATTAATAACTATGAAGAAAATGAAAAAGCCGAACTTAAGAAACTCCTTTCTAGTATAGATAATGTTGGAGAAGTAGATGTAATGATTTATTTCAAAAGTGGAGAAGTGAAAGTACCTGCTACAGAAGAAACTACACAAGAAACTGTTACAGAAGAAACAGATAGTCAAGGAGGAAAAAGGACTAATGAAACACAAAATGGAGGAAGTAAAGTAGTAATGGCAGGGGATGGCTCTAAAAATGAACCATATATTCTTCAAGTTAATAAACCTGAAATTACAGGGGTATTAATAGTTGCAGATGGCGCTAGTAGTGCTAAGGTTAAATATGATATACAAGTTGCTGTATCTAGTCTTTATGGAATATCTATAGATAAAGTCAATGTATATCCTAAGAAAAGCTAGCATATAATAAAATGTAAAATAGATGGAGGGAAGATTTATGACAAAAAAACAATTTGGAATTATTTTTACACTTATGGCTCTTATAGTATGTGTAGGAGTTATAGCAGCAAAAATAAACAAGACTGGTTTAAATGATCCAACAGATTTCAGTCAAGTAATTTCTCAACAAGGTACAGAAGAAGACAAAGATAAGGATAAAGATAAAGAAACTTTAGGTAGCCAAGATTACTTCTTTAGTTTAAGAAGTGAAAAAGAGAAAGAAGATGCAATTACATTACAAAACTTAGATGCTTTAATTGCAGATGCAAACACTTCACAAGAGGCTAAGGATCTTGCAACTAACAACAGGCTAGAAAAGACAACGTTAATGGATAAAGAGTCAAGAATAGAAGTTGGCATAAAAAATAAGGGCTACGAAGATGTATTATGTTCAATAGACGGAAGCAAAGTGAGAATAGTAATTAAGGCTGATGAACTTGATGATGCAGCAACTGCTTCAATTCAAGAAATCGCAGAAAATGTATCAGGAATAAGTGATATTATAATAGACCCTAAAAAATAAATACATTGTAATATAAACTGTGCTTTGTTATAATTAACATATGATAGAGTTTTGTTTTCGAAACACTTAGGAGGTATTAGTATGAATAATATGAACTATGAAGAAAACTTAGGAATTGTTAAAATTTCTGATGAGGTTGTTAGTGTTATAGCTGGAATTGCGGCAGAAGAAATAAATGGTGTAGAAGATTTACAACACCTAGTTGGTAGCAACATATCACAATTGTTAAAAGGTAAGAAAAACCTTGGGAAAAATGTAAGAGTAACATTAAATGAAGATTATGCTATAATTGATTTAAACTTAGCAGTTGAATATGGCGTTAAGATACCAGAAGTTGTTGGTGCAGTTCAAGAAAATGTTAAGAGGACGGTTGAAACTATGACAGGATTAAAAGTTTCTTCAGTTAATATAAATGTTCAAAGCATTTTCGTACCAAAAACTGAGAAAGAAGACAGAAAAGAAAATTAATTTAACCCTCTGATTTTTCAGAGGGTATTTTCTTGTACTTTAAATAAATTTGTTGTAGTATATTTATGATTAGAAAGTTTGAAACGGTTAATAATTAATAATACTATTATTAACAACACTTAGGAGGATATAATGAATAGAAAAAAATCGAGAGAAATAGCAATGGAATTATTATTTGGGATGACATTAAGTAAAAACAGCTTAGAAGAAACTATTTCTACATTTAAAGAAGACTTTGAAATGAAGCTAAGTACTATAGATTTAGAATACATAGAGGAAATATTATCTAAAGTAGAAGAAAATAAAGAAGCAATAGATAAAAAGATTGAAGGAGCACTAACTAATTGGAAGTTTGAAAGAATATCAAAGGTTAATCTTTCAATCTTAAGGCTTGCAATAGCAGAAATGTTATATCAAGAGGATGTACCAGGAAGCGTTGCAATTAATGAAGCTGTTGAGATTACAAAAAAATATTCAGATGAAAAGAGTGTTTCATTTATTAATGCAGTATTAGATAAGGCGTTTAAGAGCTTATAGGAAAGGTAAGGGGGGCGGTTTTATGGGAATTATTATAGATGGAAGAAAAGTATCCTTGGAGGTTAAAGAGGAAATTAGGAGTTTTGTAAATAATAGAAAAGAAAAAGGATTGAAGGTTCCAAAAGTAGTTTCAATTTTAGTAGGTAATGATGGTGGGTCAGTATTTTACATAAATAATCAGGAAAAGGTGGCTACTTCACTTGGGGTAGATTTTGAAAAGCTATTATTAGATGAAACTATATCAGAAGATCATTTAATTGATGAAATAGAAAAATTAAATAATGATAAAATTGTAGATGGGATAATACTTCAACTACCTCTACCAAAGGGAATAAATGAAAAGAAAGTTATTAATGCCATATCAGCAGATAAAGATATTGATTGTTTAACATATGAAAACCAAGGTAAGCTATATTGCGGTGAAAAGGTATTTTTACCTTGTACCCCTAATTCAGTTATAACTTTATTAGAAAAGTATGAAATTGAATTAGAAGGAAAAAATGTAGTTGTAATTGGAAGAAGCAACATAGTAGGTAAGCCAGTGTCACAATTATTACTAAATAAAAATTCTACAGTAACTATATGCCACTCTAGGACTAAGAACTTACAAGATATATGTAAGAATGCAGATATAATAGTTGTAGCTATGGGAAGACCTAAATATCTAAATGAAGATTTTATTAATGAAAATTCTATAGTAATTGATGTAGGAACTTCATCTTTACATGGGAAAATTACTGGAGATGTAGATTTTGAAAGAGTTTCTGATAAGGTTAATATGATAACTCCAGTGCCAGGTGGAGTAGGTGCGTTAACTACTACATTACTTATTAAGAATGCTTGTGAGGCGTTAGAAAACAATGAAAATTAAAGCATTAACTGTTAGTGAAGTTAATAATTATATAAAAAAGATATTAGATAATGACTTCATTTTAAGCAACCTTGTTGTAAAGGGTGAAATATCTAATTTAAAATACCATAGTAGTGGACATATATATTTTTCTTTAAAAGACTCAGTAAGTAAAGTCAACTGTGTGATGTTTAAAGGAAATGCATATTCTTTAGATTTTAAATTAGAGGACGGTATGCAGGTTGTTGCAAAGGCGAGGTGTTCAATTTATCAAGGAACTGGGTCACTTCAATTATATATCGATAGCTTGCAAAAAGAAGGTTTAGGGGAACTTCATATTAAATTTGAAGAGCTTAAAAAGAAGCTTGAAAAAGAAGGATACTTTGATTTAATAAATAAAAAGCCTATACCTAGATTTCCCAATAGGATAGGTGTTGTAACATCAGAGACTGGAGCTGTTATTAGAGATATAATTAATGTAACTAAAAGAAGAAGTTCTTTAGTAGACATAGTTTTATATCCAGCAGTAGTTCAGGGGGAAGGTGCTTATAAAACTATAATAGAAGGAATAAGATATTTTAATAAGGAAAAGAATGTTGATACAATAATTATAGGTAGAGGAGGAGGTTCCTTAGAGGAGCTTTGGAACTTCAATGAAGAATCATTAGCAAAGGAAATATTTAATTCCAAATTACCTATAATTTCAGCAGTTGGTCATGAAGTAGATTACACTATTTCTGATTTTGTAAGTGATTTTAGAGCAGCTACACCTTCTCAAGCAGCAGAAGTTGCTGTGCCACTTGAAAGTGATATTAGGAATTTTATTGAAGATAGTCTTGATAAGATTAATAATATAACTATTAGTGAAATAGAATATCAAAAGGAAAAATTATTAAATATCAAAAGAATTTTAAATTTAAATAGTCCAGAGGTGTTAATATCTAATTCCTTTTTAGAAATTGATAGAAGTCATGAGAAAATGAAAGAAATAATTAGTAATAGAATAGATAGAGAAAAACTTAGAATAAAATCATTAAATGATTTGCTAGAAGCTCATAATCCTTTAAATGTTCTTAAAAAGGGATATACGATTGTAGAGGATAATGAAGGGAATATTATTTCATCAAAAGAAAATATAGAAGAAAATGATGAAGTTCAAATAATGTTTAAAGACGGCAGAGTAAAGGCTAAAATTACTAATAATATTTAAATGTAAAAGGGAGTAGATTATTTATGGCTAAAAAAGAAAGTTATGAAGATATGCTAGTTAATCTTCAGGGGATTTTAGATAAAATGGAAAAAAACGAGTTACCTCTTGAAGAGTTAATGAAGGAATATGAAGGCGGAATAAAATTAATTAATAAACTATATAAGACCCTTAATGCTTTAGAAGGCAAGATAACTGTAATAAAAGAAAATATGGAAGTGGAGCTTAAAAATGAGTAGTAAGGTTAAATTATATAGAGATTATATTAATGAATATTTAAATTTGTATTTTAAGGACAAAGGAAGTTATAATAAGATTATATATGATTCTGCTAGTTATAGTTTACTAATTGGTGGAAAGAGAGTTAGACCTCTACTTTTTTTATTAACTTCAGAGTTATATAATAAGAATTATAAAGATGTAATAGAAATGGCAGCAGCAATTGAAATGATTCACACTTATTCTCTTATTCATGATGATTTGCCATGTATGGATGATGACGATTTAAGAAGAGGTATGCCAACTAATCATAAAAAATTTGGAGAAAACATAGCTGTCTTAGCTGGAGATACTTTATTAAATGAAGCTATGAGTTTACTTATGAAATTTTCTTTAGATAATGGAGGAAATGCTTTGCTTGCTTCAAGGGAAATTGCAGAAGCAGCAGGACCTGAAGGTATGATTGGCGGTCAAATTGTTGATATAATAAATGAAGATAAAGCAATTTCTAAAGAAGAACTTTTATATATGCATAATAAGAAAACAGGAGAATTAATTAGGGTTTCAGTAGTAGCAGCAGCTATTTTTGCTAATGCCTCTAAGGAAGATATTGAAATTCTAAATAATTTTGGGTTGAAGCTTGGATTAGCTTTTCAAATAAAAGATGATATTTTAGATATTGTTGGTGATGTGAAAAAATTAGGTAAAAATATAAATTGTGATGAGAATAAGAATAAGTCAAATTTTATATCTCTATTTGGGTTAGAGCACTGTGAAAGGGAATGTGTTAATTTGACTAATGAATGTATAGAATTGTTAGATAGCCTTTCTGTAGAAGCTTTAGAATTAAAAGAATTAACTATAGATTTATTAAATAGGGAATTTTAACAGAAAGAAAGGTTTAAGTATGGGTAGAATATTAGATAATATTACCTCTCCTTCAGGAGTAAAAGATTTATCGAAGGCAGAGTTAGAAGTATTAGCATCAGAAGTTAGAGACTTTTTAATAGAAAGTGTATCTAAAACTGGTGGACATTTAGCTTCTAATTTAGGTGTTGTAGAGCTTACTATAAGCTTATTTAAAAGTTTTGATTTAGAGAAAGACAAAATAGTATGGGACGTTGGACATCAATGTTATATTCATAAAATCTTAACTGGAAGAAAAGATAGATTTGTAGACTTAAGAAAATATAATGGGTTAAGTGGATTCCCAAAAAGATGTGAAAGTAAATATGATACTTTCGATACTGGTCATAGCAGTACTTCTATATCAGCAGCTTTAGGTATGGCTAGAGCTAGAGACATAAAAAAAGAAAAGAATGAAGTTATTGCTGTAATTGGCGACGGAGCTTTAACTGGTGGTATGGCTTTGGAAGCTTTAAATGATGCAGGATTTAATAAGACAAAAGTAATAGTTATTTTAAATGATAATCAGATGTCCATAGCTGATAATGTTGGTGGGTTATCAACACATTTAAATAAATTAAGAATGGAACCTAGATATAATAGGTTAAAATCAAATATAAATGAAACTTTAAAGACTTCAAAGGCAGGTGAAAAACTTGCTAAAGTAATTTCAAGATTTAAAGATAGTGTTAAGCAATTTGTAGTGCCTTCAATGTTATTTGAAGATATGGGGTTGAAATATATAGGTCCTATTGATGGACATAATATAGAAACTATGAATGAAGTATTAGAAAAGGCAAAAGAGATAGAAGAGCCTGTTATAATACACGTAGTTACAAATAAAGGAAAAGGATATGAACTTGCAGAAAAGAATCCTAATAAATACCATGGAGTAAGTCCTTTTGATTTAGAAAGTGGAGAATCTAATACATCTAGCAAGATGAACTATTCAAAAGCATTTGGAAATGCAATGATCGAAATAGCAAAAGAAGATGAAAGAGTTGTAGCAATAACAGCTGCAATGCCAGATGGAACAGGACTTAAAGAGTTCTCAAACCTTTATAAGGATAGATTCTTTGATGTTGGAATAGCAGAGCAACATGCAACTACTTTTGCTGCTGGACTTGCAGCTGCAAATATGAAGCCTGTTTTTGCTGTGTATTCAACATTTTTACAAAGAGCTTTTGATCAAGTTATTCATGATGTATGTATTCAAAACATGCCAGTAGTATTTGCTATAGATAGGGCAGGGTTAGTTGGAGAAGATGGTGAAACTCATCAAGGTATATTTGATATTTCTTACCTTTCACAAATTCCCAATATGACTATACTGGCACCAAAGCATACAGATGAAGTCAAACCTATGTTAGAGTTTGCATTAAAACAAAATGGTCCAGTTGCTATTAGGTATCCTAGAGGTGGGGATAGTAATATTGATATTACACCTACAAAGGAAATAAATTATGGCAAATGGGAAAAGATAAATTCAGGTGAAAAGATTACTATAATAACTTCAGGTAAAATGTTACAACACACCTTGTTAGCTAAAGAACTTCTTCTAAAAGAAGGAATAAATCCAACTATTATAAATGCTACATTTATAAAGCCATTAGATGTGGAAGTGTTAAAAGAAGTTGCAGCTACTGATAATACTGTAATTACTATAGAAGATAATGTTACTAGTGGTGGCTTTGGAAGTTATGTTCTTATGAAACTTTATGAAAATGGATTTAAGAATAAATTTAAAGCTATGGGATATGAGAATAGGTTTGTTCATCAAGGTGATGTTAACTTATTATATAAAGAGAATAATTTAGATCCGGAAGGAATAGCAAAAGCTGTTATAGAACTGAATAAATAAAGGAGATAAAGATGTCTGGAAAAAAAGAAAGACTTGATATACTGTTAGTTGAAAAAGGAATATTTGCATCAAGAGAAAGAGCCAAGACAAGCATAATGGCAGGAAAGATCTTTGTTGATGGGCAAAGAGTTGATAAAGCAGGAGAAAAGGTTTCTATTGAGGCAGATATAGTTTTTAAAGGACAAGAAATTCCTTATGTAAGTAGAGGTGGATTAAAACTTGAAAAGGCAATAAAGGAATTTGGATTAGGATTAGATAATAAGGTATGTATGGATATAGGAGCATCTACAGGTGGATTTACAGATTGTATGCTACAAAATGGTGCAAGTAAAGTATTCTCAATAGATGTAGGGTATGGACAATTTGCTTGGAAACTAAGAACTGATGAGAGAGTAGTATGTATGGAAAGAACGAATATAAGATATGTTACTACTGAAGACATTGGAGAAAAAGTTGACTTTGCATCTATTGATGTATCTTTTATCTCTTTAAAGAAGATAATGCCGGCAACATTAAACCTTCTAAAGGATGACGGAGAAGTAGTTGCCTTAATTAAACCTCAGTTTGAAGCAGGAAGAGAAAAAGTAGGCAAAAAAGGGGTAGTTAGAGATATTGCTGTTCATAAAGAAGTAGTAATGGATATAGTAAATGCTCTTCAAAAAGAAGATTTAAATATACTTGCCGTAAGCTACTCACCAATTAAGGGGCCAGAAGGAAATATCGAATACTTAGTTTACTTTAGTAAAGATAAAAATAAAGAAACAAATTTTGATATTAGTAATGTAGATACAATAGTAGAACAGTCTCATAACTTATTATAGAGAAGATTATAAATAATCTATGATAAATTGTACCTATAATTGTTAAATATTTAGTGTGAATTGAAAAAAAATTTAATTAATTTGGATAAAATTATATCTATAATCATCCAATGTTAATTATTAATTGTTAACTGAAAATACAGGGGGCATGATTATGAGAAGAGTTGCCATTGCAATTAACTTAGATAAGGATAAAAGTAATGAAAGCGCTATAAAAGTAAAAGAAAAACTTATAGAGTATTTCGGAAACATAGAAATAGTAATGGTAGATAGTTACAATATCACTAATTATGAGTTTCAGGACTCATTAGATCTTATTATAGTTCTAGGTGGGGACGGAACTATATTAAGTGTTGCTAGAGGGATTAATGGGAAGGTAGATGTTCCTATCTTAGGAATCAATATAGGCAATCTAGGCTTTTTATCTAGTGTAGAAATATCAGATATTGATTTAGCTTTTAAAAAATTAAGAGATTTAGAATATAGGGTTGAAGAAAGAATACTTTTAAAATCTAATATTCCAGAAGACATTAATAAAGGGCAATCTTTAGCACTAAATGATATTGTAATATCCAGAGGAAGCTTATCTAGGATGATAAGATTTCAAATTTTCATTGATGGTACGAGATATTATACTTTTAAGGGTGACGGCTTAATAGTAGCTACACCTACAGGATCAACTGCATATTCTTTTTCAGCTGGAGGTCCTTTTGTTTATCCTACTGTAGACGCAATAACCTTAACACCTATATGTGCTCATACTACTGGGGTACAACCAATAGTATTAAATAGTAACTCTAATATAGAAGTTAAGATAGAGAACAATGATGAAGAATTTAATATAATTTTTGATGGCCAGAAAGCAATAAGATATATAGATGAAGCAACTATATGTATAAGAAAATCAAAAGAGCATGCAAGTATTATTTTATTTGATGACTATGATTATTTTAAGGTTTTGAGGGCAAAAATTATAAATAATTGGAAAGATTGTGAAGGTGATTAATTTGAAATCAAAAAGACATACAAAAATACTAGAAATTATAAGCGAAAAAGATATAGAAACTCAAGAAGAGTTAGCTGATGAGTTAAAAAGAGCTGGTTTTGACGTAACCCAAGCAACTGTTTCTAGAGATATCAAAATTTTAAAATTAATAAAGATGCAAGGGGCATCAGGTAACTATAAATATGTTGCTTCATCTAAGGAATCTAAGGATATAAATGATAAGTTATCTAGCATATTAGCTAATGCTGCTGTATCTGTTGAAAATGTAGATAACTTTGTAGTAGTAAAAACGTTAACAGGTTCTGCATCTGCAGCTGCAGAAGCAATTGATACTTTGTTTGATACTGAAGTTGCTGGTACTATAGCTGGTGACAATACAATATTTATTTTAGCTAGAAGCTTAGATAGGGCTGAAGAGCTTGTTGATAAAGTAAGAAAAATGATTTTATAAATAAGGTGAGATTTTATGTTATTACAATTAAATATAAAGAATTTCGCATTAATAAGAGAATTATCCATTGATTTTAAAAAAGGGTTTAATATATTATCTGGTGAAACTGGTGCAGGTAAATCTATATTAATAGATACTATCGATTATGTTTTAGGAGGTAAGTTTTCTAAAGACTTAATAAGGTATGGTGAAGATAAGACTTTTGTTGAAGCGGTTTTTTCTATTGAAAATGAAGATATTTATGAGGTTCTAAATGAACTTGATATAACTGATGAAATATTAATAATTTCTAGAGAAACAACTATTTCAGGTAAAAGCATAATTAAGATAAATGGTAAATCTATAGTACTTTCTTATTTAAAGAGAATAAGGGAAAAGTTATTAGATATACATGGACAACATCAAAATCAAAATTTATTAAATAAAGCTTATCATATCTTATATTTAGATGATTTTATAGGTAATGAACTAACGGATAATTTAAAGATTTTTCAAGAGTATCAAAGTGAGTATAACTCAATAAATGAAAAGATAAAGGAGTTAAACGGTAACACTGATAGAGAAAAATTAATAGATTACGTTAAATTTCAAATAGATGATATTGAAAAGGCAAATTTAAAAATTGATGAAGAAGAAAATCTAAAAGAAGAATTTAATTTACTTTCTAATGCAGAAAAAATATCTTTAGCCTTAAGTAAGTCTTATGGGATATTAGAAAGCCCTATGGAAGGTATTTCCGTTGTGGAGGGCATATCTAAGGTGGTAAATGAGCTATCAAGAGTGGAAGCTCATTTAGATAAGATAAAGGAAAAAAGAGAAAAGGTAGAGGAATCATTATATAATTTAGAAGAAATATCTAGGGAACTTAGAGATATGTCTTCAGAAATTTATTATGATGAATTTGAATTAGAGAAAATTAATTCAAGAATATACGAAATTAGTTTATATAAGAAAAAATATGGTGAGTCTATTGAAGAGGTACTTAACTATTTAGATAAGTTAAAGAAGCAATATGATGAACTTGTAAACTCAGAAGAAATAATTAATGAATTAAATAATAAAAAAATTAAAATAGAAGAAAAAATGAAGAGCGTTTCTGAAGTAATGCATAATATTAGAGTTGAAAAAGCATCATTCTTAGAGGAAAAGATAAAATCAGAATTAAACTACGTTGGTATGGAAAAGGCTGAAATAAAAATTTTAATAGAAAAGTCCAATTCCTTTAATCAAAGAGGTTTTGATGATGTAATATTTATGATTTCAACTAATCCAGGTGAGCCATTAAAGGTATTAGAAAAAGTAGTTTCTGGTGGAGAACTTTCAAGAATTATGCTAGCAATTAAATGCGTTTTTGTGGACAAAGATAAGATACCAACATTAATATTTGATGAAATTGATACTGGTATAAGTGGAAATATAGCTAAACGTGTAGGCGAAAAAATGTATGAAGTTTCAGTTAATCATCAAGTGTTATGTATAACTCACCTACCACAAATTTCTGCTCTTTCTGATTGCCATTATTTTGTATCAAAAGATGTAGAAAATGGAAAAACATATACTAAAATTAGAACGCTAAATAAGTATGAAAAAATAAAAGAAATTGCAAAGATGACTAGTGGAGATGATGTAAGTGATGTAACACTAGAAAATGCTTCTGAAATGGTAGCCTTTGCCGATTTGAAAAAAGAAGAAATTAAAAAAACGCTTATGATTAATACATAAGATAATAAGAATATGAACAGACTAAAATCATGGTTTATTACCATGATTTTAGTCTTTTATATTTTTAAAGTTATATATATTAAAAATTTAAAACTTTAACATTGTTATAACAGCATATAAGTTTTTTGATGTGGGAAAGTTAAATACAGAAGCAAAGGAGGAGAGACAAATGAAAAGTAAAAAATCAATATTTATTGTGACTATATTAGCTCCAATGTTGATTCTGAGTTTAATAACCTATGTAAATATATTTAAGTTGCCAGAGAAAATTTACATAAATG
>NZ_JAWGSV010000072.1:0-13136 GCF_032552055.1 Clostridium sp.
CTTTAATTGGACATAGGGGGTGAAAAATGAAGCGGAAAAGAAACTATACTTTAAAAGTAGTTGCTGCTTTTTCTATTACTATAGTATTTGCATTAATTTGTTCGTTTACATATTTAGCTTATATGAGTAGTGTATTAAATGATGATACAAAAGAAAGATTGTTGGAAGTAGCAGATCGAACTACAGATATAATGAATATTAAGCTTGAGTCTAGTATTACTGAACTTAAAAATTTAAGTATAGCCCTTTCTTTAAAAAGTGGATACAACTCAGATGAGATGAAAGATATATTGAATAATTATGTCCAAGAATCAAGTTTTCAAATAATCGGATTAATTGACCCTAATGGATATGGGTACTCTAAGGACTTCAAAGGTGTTAACTTTTCAGATAGAGAATATTTTCAAAAAGCAATGAATGGAGAAGAAAGTATTTCTGAATTTATGCAAGATAGAGTTAGTGGAGAGTTAGGTAGTACATTTGCTGTACCAATATTTGATGAAAATGATGACGTAGTAGGTGTATTAGCTGCAGCGAAAGCAATTTCTGAATTTAAAAAGTTATTAGATGTAAATATTTTAGGGGGAGAAGGCTATTTAGCATTAGTAGATTCTAGTGGTGATATTATTACAAGCCAAAATCATAAAAACTATGATATCAGTATTACTGATTTAAGGGAAGTTAAGTTCGAAAATAACAATACTTTTGTTGATTCCGTAAATAAGTTTGATAAAGGAGTTCTAAAAACACAATCAAGTAGTGATGATAGCAAATATATAGCTTATGCTCCAGTAGGCATAAATAATTGGTATATCATATCTATTGTTCCCGCAAGTATTATAGACAAAAATATAACTAGTTTAAATAAAGTATCTTCTTTAATGTGGATTAGCATGTCAATATTACTTTTGATTATAGTAACATATATTATTTATTCAAAAAGAAAAGCTGATTATAAATTAGAGAAAATAGCATTTGTAGATTCAGTTACTAATGGGCCAAATTATAATTCGTTTTTTGATGATTTTAATAAAAGAATGAGCAGAGAGTATAAAAATAGTTATGCATTAGTAACGTTAGATATAGATAAGTTTAAAGTTGTTAATGATGTCTTTGGATATGAACATGGCGATATTATTTTAAGACATATTGCTTTTGGTATCTGCGAAAATTTAAAGCAAAATGAGATTTATGCTAGATATAATGCTGATAACTTTCTAATTCTTCTAGAATATACAGATGAAGATAGCATATTAAATCGAATGGATAGTATAACAAAAGATATATTGAATGATTTAGATAAAGTAATTAAAAATATGAGTGCAAGAATTTATTCTTATAAGTTTATTTTAAATTACGGTATATGCATAATAGATAATAAAAAGGATCCTTTAGATTTATTAGTAGATAGAGCAAACCTTGCAAAAAAAAGAGCTAAGGGCGGCCATAAAACTACAGGGGCTTTTTACACTAAGGATTTAAGAGAAAAAATGCTAATGGAAAAAGAACTTGAAAACTATATGGATAAAGCACTAAGAGAAAAGCAATTTAAAGTGTATTTTCAACCTGAAGTATCCTTTGAAACTGGAGAAATTATAGGAGCAGAGGCACTAGTTAGATGGTATCATCCTGAAAAAGGCATAATTTATCCAGATAAATTTATTCCTTTATTTGAAAGAAATCAATTTATAAAGAAATTAGATTATTATATGTTTAATGAAGTAGCATTTTATATTCAGAAATGGGAATCAGAAGGAATAGTTGTTCCAAAAACAGTATCTATTAATTTATCTCGAGCACATTTATCTGATTTAGATTTAGTAGATGAATTATTAAAGATAATTAATAATCATAATGTAGAGCCAAGTAGAATAGGGATTGAGCTTACTGAAAGTGCATTTTTTGAAGATACTGATTTAATTATAAATGTAATGGAGAAGCTAAAGAATGCTGGATTTAAAATTTATATTGATGACTTTGGATCAGGATACTCATCTTTAAATGCGCTAAAAGATTTGAAAGTAGACTACTTAAAGTTTGATAGAGGATTCTTAACTAATTTAGAAGATAATAAAAAAGGACAAGCTATACTGCATAATTTAGTTAATATGGCTAGGGATATTAATATATGCACAGTTGCTGAAGGTGTAGAGACGATCCCACAAGCTAATTTTTTAAGAGAAAAGGGATTTGATATTGCACAAGGATACTATTATTATAAACCTATGACAGCAAAAGAGTTAAGAGATAAATTAAGTAATGGTGACAATATTTGAGATTAATTAAAGAGGTATGATAATATAGAGTAAGGGAAAATATAGACTATAAGATAAAAGAGATATGGAGGCTGAAATAGTTATGATAAAATTTATAGCATCAGATATGGATGGAACTTTATTAAATAGTAACCATGACATAGATAAAGAAACAGTTGAAGCGATAAAAAGGGCTGAAAAATTAGGTATGACCTTTGCTATTTCTACAGGTAGAGAATACGAAAGTGTAAAGGGACTTTTAGAAAAACATAATTTAAAAGTAGAGTGTGTGCTTTCAAATGGAGCAGAATACAGAGATGAAGATGGAAATATATTAGAAGTTATTAATATCAAAGAAGAAAGTGCTAAAAAAATAATTGAGTTATTAGATAAGCATCATCTTTCGGCTAGGATTTTTACTGATAAAGGGATATTCACAACTTCTACTGAAGAAGAGGCTTTAAAAGAAATTATATTTAGAACTATGAGTTTTAATCCAGAATTATCTGAGGATGAGGCAAGAGAAGTTGCAGAAAATTTAGGCTTTTTCACTTGTCTTCAATATATAGATAATATAGATGAATTTTTCAAAGGTGGAGTAGAAGTAAGAAAATTTGTAGCCTTTCATAACGATATTGAGCTTATAGATAATATGAAGAAGATATTAAGTGAGATAGATGGATTAGCTATTTCTTCATCTTTTAGAGATAATATTGAAATTACAGATATTAATGCGCAAAAAGGAATTATATTGGAAAAAATAACTTCAAGAAGAGGTCTTGCTAATAATGAAGTTATGATTCTTGGAGATAGTTTTAATGATTATTCTATGTTTGAAATTTTTGAAGAAAGCGTAGCTATGAAAAATGCAATTGATGAAGTTAAAGCCATTGCAAAATATATAACTGCAGCTAACGATGATTTAGGTGTGTCAAAGGCTATTAATTATGCTGTTGATAATAAATTAGATGTTATATTAAAATCTAATAATAATTAATAAATAGACCGATTAAGTGGTGT
Source organism: Clostridium sp. (assembly GCF_032552055.1). GTDB lineage: Bacteria > Bacillota > Clostridia > Clostridiales > Clostridiaceae > Clostridium. The sequence goes on from NZ_JAWGSV010000072.1 coordinate 3,276, forward strand.
AAAGTAAGTAGGACTTATTTGCATCACTTTAGTTACTTTAGAATGATTTAAATAAACTATAATTGAATTTAAGATATTAAAATAAACTTACTAATATTAATTTGTAGGAGGTTATTATGGGAAAAATTGCAGAGTTGTTTGATTCAATAGATAAATTATTTAGCGAAGAAAAGGAACAAAAATTTAAGGCTAAATTAGCTAAAAAGATAAAAACTACTATTTTTACTGATGATATATTAGAAAAAATAAATGAACATGATTTTACTGGATTAGCAGATGAAGAAGAAGATGTAGTTAGGTTATTTTCTTCTATTTTCCCAGTAATAGTAGAAGATAAAGATATAGTTTTTAGATTGTATAAACATAAAATAGAGGTTGATTTTTCTTCGGAAATGAAAGATAGATATATTTATATGTTGTCTGATGGAAGATATACTTCTGGAATGTTTAAATGCCTTACCATTAGTGATGAGGAATATGTTACAGGAATAAAAATTATAATAGATGTTATTCCTAAATTAAAGAAATCCTTATTAGAAACACTATCGAATTATGATAAAATAGTTAGTTCTAATACTAAATTAGAAAACTATAAGGAAAAGTTAGAAATATCAGAAAAAAATTATATTAAATTAATGGAATATATGGAGAAAAAGAAAGAGTAGTAAGTAGTTAATAATACTTTAGATGCAGAAATAGATAAAGAAATAGATGGAGGATTGCCCCTAGTTTATATGAAGAAAGTAGAATCAGTTATATTTGATATGGATGGAGTGCTTTTTGATACTGAAAGTATATACTTAAAGGTTTGGAAAAATGTTTTTAAAAGGTATGGATACAAAATGACTAAAGAAATATATAGTCAAGTTATAGCGACTGGTAGAGAAAATGTGAAGAAAGTTTTTCTAAGGGAGTTTGGAGATGATCTCTCTATAGAAAAGATGTACAAGGAAAAAGATGCTTTATTAAAAGAAGAGATAGAAAAGCATGTACCTATAAAAGAAGGAGTAGTTGAAATTCTTAATATCCTAAAAAATATGAATTATAAAATTGCTTTGGCTACTTCTTCGGATAGAGAAAGAATGAATAAACAATTAGAAAAGGCGAAGATTAGAGAGTATTTTGATGAAGTAATATGTAGGGATGAAGTTGAAAAGACTAAACCAAATCCAGAAATATACATTAAAGCTGCAGATAAGTTAGATTCTAATCCAAAGAATTGTTTAGTTATTGAAGATTCCTTAGCTGGTGTAATGGCAGCGTATAAGGCGAATATGAAAGTGTTACATGTAGAGGACTTAAAGAAAGCGGATAATGAAATTAAAAAATATTGTTATAAGAGTTTTAATAATTTACATGAAATAAAAGAAAATATAGTTTTAAACAATAAACTTTTGAAGGGGAGTTAGTAGCATGACCGAAAAAGAAAAAATGTTAGCTGGAGATTTATATATGGCTAATGACAAAGAGATTAAGGCTGATATGAAGAAGTGTAGAGTGTTAACTAGATTATTTAACAACACAACTGAAGAGCAAAAAGAATATAGAGCGGAATTATTAAAAGAGTTGTTCGAAGAAACAGGAGATAATATTTACGTTGAGCCTCCTTTTAGATGTGATTATGGATGTCATATATCTGTTGGTAATAACTTTTACGCTAATTATGACTGTATAATTTTAGATGTATGCAAGGTTGATATCGGAGAAAATGTATTTTTTGCTCCAAGAGTTTGTATCTATACTGCAGGACATCCTATAGATGCTGAAGTTAGAAATACAGGATTAGAGTTTGGTAAGTCTGTTAAGATTGGGAATAATGTATGGGTTGGTGGAAGTACAGTAATAAACCCAGGAGTCAGTATAGGGAATAACGTAGTTATAGGGTCAGGTTCAGTAGTAACAAAGGACATCCCTGATAATGTAATAGCTGTAGGGAATCCTTGTAGGGTTTTAAGAAAAATTACAGAAGAAGATAAAGTTTATTGGGAAAAGAAAAAAGAAGAGTATTATAGTGATTTAGAGAGATAATAAAATGGTTTCCGTAATTTATGCGGAAACCATTTTTAAATTAAATTATTATTCTTACAATATTTATTATGTTTTAAAATAAGTTTTTTTACAGTTGGAATATCAGCAGGAGCCCAATTCAAACTTTCTATGTAATCTATTGGCAGCCATAGTAGCTTAGCATGTTCTCTAGCTAACGGGTTGTCCTTAGTTAACTTACATTTTGCTACCATTAAATTTAATATGTAATTATCATATTCATATGTAGTTGCACTAAATAAAGAAGAAAATTCCACTTTGCAACCTAACTCTTCATAAATTTCCCTAGTTATAGCTTTTTCTGGAGATTCACCATTTTCGATTTTTCCTCCTGGGAATTCCCAGAATCCAGAAAGTGACATGTTTTTTGATCTTAAAGCACAAAGTATTTCAGAATTATCATTTTCAATAATTGCACCTATAACTTTAATAATTTTTTTCACAGTTATTCACCTCTAAAATGATAATATCACAGAAAATAATTAATTTACATAGAAATAATTATATTTTTATGTAAAAGTGTTTAAAAAAAATATAGTGAAAAAAGGAAAAAATTCTTCTAAAGCAGGGAAAATTATGGTATATTTAAATCTTGGGGATAGTTAATAAATTATATTTTGTATAATTAATTTTATATTTCAAAAACTATAACTAGAGCATAAAAAATACTTAAATTTTCATAAATGTAAAATTATCTTAATGTTATTACTAATAGTTAGATATAGATATAAAAGTTAATAGAATGTTAAAAATAAAGTAAAAAAATATAATATATTGTCATAAAATTATATATTTAGTATAGTATAATTTGTACAGATAAAAGCTTAATAGAAAAAATAATTATTCGAGGTGGCACATGATACATATTGAAAAACTTAAAAAAGTTTATAGCAATGGTTATGAAGCTTTAAAAAGCATTGACCTTAAAATTAATGAAGGTGAATTAGTTTGTCTTTTAGGTCCTAGTGGTTGTGGAAAGACTACTATCCTAAACTTATTAGCTGGACTTCTAGACCCAAGTGATGGGGATATAAGATTTGGTAATGAATCGGTTGTAGGTAAGCATCCTAAAGATAGAGGAATTGGTTTAGTATTCCAAAACTATGCTTTATATCCACATATGACAGTTTTAGAAAATGTAATGTTTCCACTAACTGTTGGTAAAAATAAAAAACCTAAAAATGAAGCTATGGAAATAGCTAAAAAGTATATGAAGATTACTAGTATTGAAGAGTTAGCTGATAAGAAACCAGGTGAAATGTCAGGTGGACAACAACAAAGAGTTGCAATAACTAGAGCATTAGTTCAAAACCCAAGAATATTATTACTTGATGAGCCTTTAAGTAACTTGGATGCTAGATTAAGATTAAAGATTAGAGAAGAAATTAGAAGACTAGTTAAAGAAATTGGAATAACTACTATTTTCGTTACTCATGACCAAGAAGAAGCATTATCTATAAGTGATAGAATTGTATTAATGAATGAAGGAATAGTTCAACAATTTGATATACCTCAAAATCTTTATTTAGAACCAGAAAATCTTTTTGTAGCTAAGTTTATGGGAAATCCAATAATTAACTTAATAGATATGAAAAAAGATGGGAATATATTAAAGTCTAAAGATTTTAATATTGATTTAAGCCTTTTAAATAAAGACAGATTTAAAGGTGACTTAACAGAAGAAAACTATATAGTAGGTATAAGACCAGAATACTTTGAATTAAGTACAAATCCATTATTTACAGCTGAAGTTGAATCAATAGAATTAATAGGTAAAGATTGTATTATAAACTTTAATGTTAATGATACAAATGTAAAGTCTATTACAGATATAAGTAAGAAAGTATCAGAGGGAGATAAAATAGGCTTTGATATTGACTATAACGGAATTTATTTATTCCAAGAGAATGGAGTTAGAGTGTACTAATGAAGAAGTTTAAGTATAGAGCAGAGAATTCACCACAAGCATGGCTGTTTTTAATGCCTGCTTTAATAATCGTCGGAATATTTAATGTGTTACCTTTGATAAGAACATTTATTATGTCCTTCCAAAAGGGAACTTTAAATAACTTAACATTTAATGGATTTAAAAATTTCGAAATAGTACTTAAAGATCCTAAGTTTCATACTGCTATAGGTAATACTGCGCTTTTTGCTTTTATTGTAGTCCCTGTAGGGCTAATTATATCTATGTTTATTGCTATTACAATATATGAAAAAATTAAGTATAAGGATGTATTTGAAACAATATTCTTTATACCATATTTAACAAGTGTAATTGCAGTTGGTATTGTATTTAGATTTTTATTAAATGGTGAGTATGGATTTGTAAACTACGTATTAGGATTTTTCAATGTAGGACCATTTAATTTCTTAGATGACCCAAATATGAGTATGATTCCTCTAATAATATTTGGGATTTGGTCAGGACTTGCTTTTAATATAATAATATTACTTTCAGGTCTTAGAAATGTTGATAAAAGCTATTACAAGGTTGCAGATATGTTTGGGGCGACAAAGATGGAACAGTTCTTTAGAATAACTTTACCTCAAATGATACCAATTATTACATTTTTATTAATGGTTAATTTTATTAATGCATTTAAGGTATATGCTCAAGTATTCTCTATATTTAACGGTAAAGCTGGTATTGCAGATAGTGCAACAACTGCTGTATTCTATATATTCAATAAGTTCTATGTAGAAAATCGTTATGGCCAAGGTATGGCAGCAGCAGTTATTTTATTTGGTTTAATTTTAATTTTCACATTAATTCAAAATCGTATATTAAAAAGAATATCTAAGTAGGTGAAAAAATGAAGAAAGTTAATTTAGTTTTATCAAAAACTTTTATAGTGTTAATGGCAATTATTACATTATTTCCTTTTGTATATATGATTTTGTCAAGTTTAATGACTTATCAAGAAGCAACAAGTATACCACCAACATTATTTCCTAAGGAATTCCAATGGAATAACTTTTCCCTTGCAATGGAGCAGGCTCCATTTGTAAGATATTTCTTTAATACAATATTTGTTTCTGGTATATCAACAATAGGAACAGTAATTACGTCTATATTAGCTAGTTTTGCACTAGTAAAATTGGAATTCAAATACAAAAATATCTTAGTATTAGGTATGGCTGCTTTATTAATGGTGCCTTATGAAGTTACAGTATTTACAAACTATAAAACTATAGCACAGCTTGGTTTGTTAGACACATATACGGCATTAATAATCCCATCTCTTGCAAGTGTATTTTATATATTCTACTTAAAAGAATACTTAACAAGTATTCCTATATCTTATTACAAGGCTGCCAAAGTGGATGGATGTTCAGATTTAGAATTTGTAAAAAGAATATTGATACCTTTAGCAAAGCCTGCATTATTTACTATGGGAATTTTAAGTTTCATTAATGGATGGAACTCATTCTTATGGCCAATACTAGTTACAAATAGTAAGGAAATGAGATTATTAAGTAATGGATTAAGTTCATTTGCAACGGAAAGTGGTACAAATGTACAGCTTCAAATGGCAGCATCAACAATAGCCATTGTTCCAATACTAATTTTATACTTAATATTTAGAAAACAAATAATTAGAGGAGTTGTTAAGAGTGGCGTTAAAGGATAAGAAGACAAAAATCACTTTTCACAATGGTATATTAACTATTGGTGGAACAATAATTGAAGTAGTATATGAAGATAGTCATATATTCTTCGATTTTGGTAGTGAATATGACCCAAAGGCTCCAGTACAGCCTGAAGATTTACAAGGTTTATTAGATGAAAAATTAGTGCCATATTTAGATAATATGTTTGATCCTAGTATTCCATTAAAGGGATATGAATCTAAGGCAAATAAATTTAAAAATACAGCAGTATTTTTATCACATATGCATTTAGATCATTCTAAAATTATAAACTACTTAAATCCTGAAGTACCTTTATACATGTTAGAAGGAACAAAATCACTATTAAATACTTTAAATATTAATAATGATTTCTTATTTCCTTTACATGAAAATAAGGGGAAGAATACAAGGGATATAATTGGGGTTAAAGAATATGAAGTAATAGAAATTGGTAAGATTAAAGTTAAGGTAATGCCAGTTGACCATGATGCATATGGAGCTTGTGGACTATTAATTGAAACTCCAGATTTAGTTATTTCTTATACTGGAGATATAAGACTTCATGGATATAGAAAAGATGCTACATTAAGATTTTGCAAAGAAAGTGAAGAATGCGACGTTTTATTAATAGAAGGTGTAAGTGTTTCATTCCAAGACTTTGACGATGATGTTAGTGATAGAGAAATATCAAATGAACCAGAATTAATAGATAGAATAAATGAAATAGTTAATACTAATCCTAATAAGCAAATAACATTTAATTACTATATTTCTAATATAGAGAGAATATTAAATATTATAAAAACTAATTCAAGAAAAGTTGTTTTAGATGCATATTATTCCTATGTTCTTAAGGAAGCAACTGGATACGAATCTTATTATTATCAATTAGATAATACAGATTATGGATTAGATACAAAGCTTAAGATTGATTTTGAAGAATTATTAAATGATAAAGGTAGCTTTTTCTGGCAATTGGATAAACTTGCCATTGAATATATAGATAAATTACAGGAAGATGGAATTTACATTCATTCTAATGCTGTGCCATTAGGTGATTTTGATCCAGCGTATACACCATTTGTAAACAAATTCGAAGAAAGAAATATCAAATTCGAAAGAGTTTCATGTAGTGGTCATGCTCATCCTTATGATTTAATTAAGATAATTAACTTAATTAAACCTAAGTTATTAGTACCAATACATTCTTATCGTCCTGAAAAACTTTATAATGAAAATGGCGACGTTCTTTTACCAGAAAAGAAACAAACTATATAACCGGAGGGGAAAATAATGAAATTTAAAAAGTTAATTGCTCTTACACTTTCATTAGGTTTATTAACTGGATGTGGAACAAAGGGAGCAGGAACATCTAACGAAGACATTGTTACAGAAATTACTTCACCTGTTGAAATTACTTTCTGGCATGCAATGAATGGAGACTTAGAAAAATCTCTACAAAAATTAACAGATGAGTTTATGGCTCAAAACTCTAATATAACAGTAACTTTACAAAATCAATCAAGTTACCCAGATTTACAACAAAAAATAACTGCTACAGTTGCAAGTCCTAAAGATTTACCAACTTTAACTCAAGCTTATCCAGACTGGATGTTCAATCCAATTCAAGATGGACTAGTAACTGACTTAGCTCCATATATTGAAAATGAAACTTTAAAATTTGATAATTATGAAGATATATTAGCAAGTCTTAGAGAAGCAGCTACTATAGATGGAAAAATATATGGTATGCCATTTAATAAGTCAACAGAAGTTATATGGTATAACAAGACTTTATTTGATGAATTAGGATTAAAAGCTCCAACAAACTATGATGAACTTGTTCAAGTTGCTAAGACAATAAAAGATAAGAAGGGCATCCCAGGAGCTGGATTTGACTCATTAAATAACTACTATACAACTTTCTTAAAGAGTGAAGGAAAGACATTCGATAATAACTTTGATGTAACTAGTGAAGAATCAGCTAAAGCTGTTAATTACTACTTAGAAGGTGTTAAAGAAGGTTACTTTAGAATTGCTGGAACAGATAAGTACTTATCTGGACCATTTGGTAATGAAACTGTAGGAATGTACGTTGGTTCAAATGCTGGTGAAAACTTTGTTAAGCAAGGTGTAGGCGATAAGTTTGAAGTAGGAGCTGCTCCATACCCAACAAATGCATCACTACAACAAGGTACTGATTTATATGTATTCTCAAGTGCTACACCAGAGCAAAAGACTGCTGCTTATGAATTCTTAAAGTTCTTAACTAGCAAAGAAAAGCAAATTCAATGGGGTATTGAAACTGGATATATGCCAATCAGACAAAGTGCTATTGAATCAGATGAATACAAGAATTCTGGAAGCTTAATAGCTCCAATACTTGCTGATGCAACTAAGAATCTTTATACAAACCCTGTTATGACTGGTGCTGATGCAGCTTACCGTGAAGCTGGTACTGTTTTAGAAGCAATATTAGCTGACACAACAACAGATGTAACAAAGAAATTAGAAGAGTTTAAAAATACTTTAATTTCTATTTGGGAATAATGCTATAATTATATAGAGAGAATTACAAGGAGCTGTTATTTTAACCTATTATAAATATGTTAAAAGCAGCTCCTATTCTCTAAATAAAATTAGTAGGAAAAAATTACATCAACAATTGTTAATTGTTAACTGAAAACGGAGGTACTATGAAATTAGTAATTTATCAAACTAGTGATCTACACGGATTTGTATATCCAACTAACTATGTTACTGAGCAGTCTTTAGGGATTTTAAAAATAGGAACATATATATTAAAAGATGAAAAAAATTATGATGCATCATTGAAAATAGATTGTGGTGATTTAGTTCAAGGTTCAGCATTAACTCACTATTTATCTAAACAAAAGTTAAAATCTAATCCAATTACTGAGCTTTTAGAGGATGTAGGATATGATGCTTATATATTAGGTAATCACGAATTTAACTATGGATTAGATTATTTAAATACTGCTTATAAAGATATTTCAAATAAAATTATTAATGCAAATATTAAAGGATTAGCTTTTGATAGCAAGCCTTACAGAATATTTGATATAAATGGTTTTAAAGTAGGATGTATTGGATTTACTACATCTTTTATACCTAACTGGGAGCAAGAAAAGAATATTGAAGGCTTAGAGTTTTTAAATCCAGTTGAAGTATACGGTAAGTATGAAAAAGAGTTAAAAGAGAAAAGTGATATTATTGTTGTATGCTATCATGGAGGCTTTGAAAAAAGTATAGATGGTAATAACATTCCTACAGAGAAATTAACAAAAGAAAATCAAGCTAGTGAATTATTAGAAACTTATGATTCAATTGATATAGTCTTAAGTGGTCATCAACATAGATCATTTATAACTAAAATAAATGGTGTTATATGTACACAACCAATGCATAATGGACAAAATTTTAGTAAGATAGTAATAGATACTGAAACTAAGGAATCAAGCTATGAATTAGTAGATGTTTCATTATTAAAAGATGAGATTAATAAAGATTTAGAAAAGAGATTTATCGAAATTAATAAAGAATTACAAAATTACTTAGATAAAGAAATAGGACATTTTAAAAATGATATTATTTTAGATAATATATTCATTGCAAGACTTAAGGGACATCCATTTATAAACTTCTTACATGATGTCCAATTAGATGTTTCTTGCGCAGATTTTTCAGCTTTATCATTATTTGATACTGCTATTGGATTTAAGAAAAATGTTTCAATTAGAGATGTATTAATAAATTATCCATATCCTAATACTTTAAAGGTACTTAAATTAAAGGGCAGCAAAGTTAAAGAGGCAATTGAAAAAAGTGCCACATATTTTGTTTTAGAAAATAATGAAGTTAAGATAAATAATGAATTCTTAGTTCCAAAGGTTCAAAATTATAATTATGATACCTTTGCAGGTTTAACTTATGAAATAGATTTAAATAGGGAATTTGGAGATAGAGTTATTTCCATGAAGAAAGATGGAGAGGAAATAGATTTAAATAAAGATTACACTATAGTATTAAATAACTATAGAGCAAGTAACACTGCTATATATCCTGCTTATGAAAATGCTGAAGTAGTTAAAGAAATAAATATGGATATGAGTGAACTTATAATTGATTATTTCCAAAGAAATAAGGAAGTAGATATTC
>NZ_JAWGSV010000073.1:0-13134 GCF_032552055.1 Clostridium sp.
ACTTAATAAAGTGTAAAAATATTATTTCAACTTATACATTAATAGTATATATATAAAGAAATAAAAAGCAATTATTTCTTGCAAAAATATAATTGTATGAATTTAATATTGCAAAATATAATAATTTATAAAAAATAGATAATAACTTAGGGTAATTATTAATAAAGTGATTCTAAGCTTCAGATGGAGTTTTCTTAAAAAGTAGAGAACCAAAATTTTTTATTTTGTGTGAATCACTTTTACAAGGTGCAGGAATACCATACTCCATCTGAAGCTTAGAAGAAATAATTCAGGCGCGGAACAGTACTTAGCTACAACTATTAGAGGATAGGAGTATTAGCAATGGTAGCGATCGAATAAAAAAATAAAACTATAGTATGAAATATTTGATTTATTTAAAAATATAAATAGGTATTGAATATATTGAAATATATGTATATAATAACACTATAATTTTATAACGTTCGGTTGAAGGTAGCGGGAGAGTGATTTTTATTAAATCCACCGAAGAAGTAAATCTTTCAGGTATTAGGACCGTTGCTGGACGAACCTCTGGAGAGACTCGAATAGAGCACCGAAGGAGCAAAATGGAGCTGTTTCAAAATAAAGAATGAATAATTAATGCGAAAATTCCAGTAGGAGTTTTTGAAAGTAAATTATTATTAATTCTTAAGTAAGACAGTTACATTGAAACTCTCAGGTAAAAGGACAGGGGAAAGGATAGTATACTATAATATAATTTAAAATGAAGAAATTAGTGAAAAAGCTCCTTTAGGAGTTTAAAAATCAAATTATTTTTGTAATTTGATATACTTTAGATCAATAATTATTCATTTTTAATTAGAAGGACTTTTACTATCTATTCTCCTCCGTAAAGATAATTTAAGGGGGATTTTTTTTATGTTAAAACAAATTGAAACTTTTTTAAATGCAGTGGACACTATTATATGGGGACCACCATTACTTATTTTGCTAGTTGGAACAGGTGTATACTTAACATGGAAACTAAAACTATTACAAATATTTAGATTACCATTAGCTATTAAGTATATATTTTCTAAGGAAGAAGATAATGATGAAAATGCAAAAGGTGATGTTTCAAGTTTTGGTGCATTATGTACAGCTTTATCAGCAACTATTGGTACAGGAAATATAGTAGGTGTTGCTACAGCTATTAAGGCAGGTGGACCAGGAGCATTATTTTGGATGTGGATAGCAGCTTTCTTTGGTATGGCTACTAAATATGCTGAAGGAGTACTAGCTATTAAATATAGGGAAGTAGATGAAAATGGTCAAATGTCAGGTGGACCTATGTACTATATAAAAAATGGTTTAGGACTAAACTGGCTTGCAAATATATTTGCTATATTTGGAGTAGGGGTAGCGTTACTAGGAATAGGTACTTTTGGACAAGTTAAGTCTATCGCAGATGCAGCAGCAATAGGATTTAATATTCCTACTATAGTAACTGCATTAGTAGTAACAGTTTTAGTTGCATTAGTAACTTTAGGTGGAATAAAGAGAATTTCAAAAGTATCAGAAGCAGTAGTTCCCTTTATGGCAGGACTATATATAGTTGGAGTTTTACTTGTATTATTCTTTAATTTTAATAAGATTCCAGCTGCTGTTTCTTTAATTATAGAAAGTGCCTTTAATCCTCAAGCTGCTTTAGGTGGGGCAGTTGGTATAACTATTACTATAGCAATGCAAAGAGGTATAGGAAGAGGAGTATTTTCAAATGAAGCAGGACTTGGAAGTGCACCAATAGCAGCAGCTGCTGCTAAAACTAATTCACCAGTAAGACAAGGTCTAATATCAATGACAGGTACCTTTATTGATACTATAGTAATTTGTACAATGACTGGATTAGTTATAGTGATTACAGGTACCTTTAGTGGATCATTAGAAGGAGCAGCTCTTACAACAGCAGCCTTTGAATTAGGTTTACCAATAGCTGTTTTAGGAAAGTATATAGTTAATATTGGACTTATGTTTTTTGCCTTTACTACAATCTTAGGCTGGAATTACTATGGTGAAAGATGTATAGAATACTTATTTGGAATAAAAGGAATCAAGCCTTATAAATTAATATTTATTGCTCTAGTAGCAGTTGGACCTTTCTTACCATTAGAAATGATATTTATTATAGCAGACATAGTAAATGGATTAATGGCATTCCCTAACTTAATAGGACTAATAGGCCTGAGGAAGGTAGTAATATCTGAAACAGAAGAATACTTTAAAGAGTTGAAAGAAAAATCAGAGAGAGTAGAAGTAGCTTAAAATTCAAGATAAAATAATTGAAACTCAGCTTAGGCTGGGTTTTTTTAGTTTGACGAAAACCACCTTGATTAATAACAACTAAATTCAAAGTTTATGAATAATATCAGAAGCAAAGGTATAAATTTCTTGTTACCCCTAGGATAGGTAAGTTATCTGACTAATCTTACCTAATTTATTTAGTAAATATAAATTAATTCTTAAGTTTTAATGATAAGATTTAATTATAGGAAATATTATTATAATATATAAGTTATAATGAGAAATATAAGGTGCTGTCGCACAATGAAAAATTAATATGTTTTACTAAATAATAATTTTGACTTTTAATTTTTAGATTTATAGTGATATTGATAATTAAAACATAGACATGCTATTAAGCAAATTTAGAGGGGTGAGTTCTATATATAAGGGTAGTTACAGTGGTTTAAATAACTACAGCAAGGTAAAGTTTACTAATAAAAATATAAAAGCTGTAATTTTTTTATTAGTATTTTTTATTACAGTAATGTCTGTAATAATAGTAAAATTATTTGGATTATTTAATAGTTCCAGTAATAAGATGATTTTATCAATGGAAGAAATACAAAACTATATAGATTTAGCAGATAAATATACTACCAATGGATATCAATTAAATTGGCAGGAGATAGCCGCAATTAATTATGTTATTAATGATAGTAGTTTTTCAATTAAGGAAGATACATCAGAAACTATAGTAAATAGTTTATTTAAAAAAGATAAGGATGGAAATATTGTTGGTTTAAATAGTTTTAAATCTGCAATTAAAGTTTTTGATTTAAAAAGTAATGATGAAAAAGAGGCAATTGAAAAATTAAATATTTTAAAAAATAATTACATTCATACAGAGCTTGCAAATGATATTGATAAGAAAAAATTTATCAGTGATGTTGAGAGTATAGCCTATGAAAATTATAAAAAATATGGGATTTTACCATCTATAACAATATCACAAGCTATTTTAGAATCTGGCTGGGGAGAATCTACATTATCAGCAGAATATAATAATCTTTTTGGAATTAAAGCTGACAGTAGATGGGATGGAAATAGTGTAGATTTAGAAACTATGGAAAACTATGATGATGTAATAGTAGGTGCTTTTAGAGCTTATGATAGTTTAAAGGAATCTATAAGAGATCACGGAAAATTCTTATATGAAAATGAAAGATATGCACAAAACGGATTATTTAATGGGAAAACATATAAAGAGCAAGCACAAGCTTTAGAAAATGCAGGTTATAGCACTGCAAAAGATGAAGTGGGAAACTTAATTTATGCAGATAAGTTAGTAAAAGTAATTCAAGAAAATAATCTAATGATATTTGATACGGAAGCTAAAAGAAACAATTAGTATTAAAATGCAAAGCATTTTAATAATTAAAGAATGAAAAAATTAAATAATGAAAGAATGAATATAAAAAATTTTTACAGATTTTTTTATAAGGTAATCTTTAAAACAAAGGAGGTTTTGCATAGCAAAACCTCTTCCTTCATTCTTTAACTTTTTCATTACCTTCATTTTTTCATTTAAAATGCTTCGCATTTTATCTTATTTTGAATTTAGTTTCTGAGTCTATAAGTGGAATTTCTTTTTTTGAAACGGAAGTAACTCTTATGAAATAGTTGCCTTTGCTAATTAAACTTATAAATTTAGCTAAAGTATGTTCTGTTCCTTGCACTTCCATCTCTACCATTCCATTAGACATATTACGTACCCAACCAGTTAAATTAAGGTTTGTGGCATTCATTTGGCAATAATATCTAAAGCCTACTCCTTGGACTCTACCATCCACTACAATATAATATCTAACCATAAATACCTCCTTAAAAGTATAATTATCAAAATTATAGCACAATTTACTGGAAATTTTTAATATTTTATTAAATTATGTTAATAAAAATAGCAAATAGATGGTATAATTTAGAAGAAAGTTTTTTTATGGAGGAAGATATATGGAAAAGTCATTAGTATTGATTAAACCAGATGCGGTAAGGAAAAAGTTAATAGGCAAAATAATTAGCAAGTATGAAGAAAATAATTTAAGTATTATTAAACTCAAGATGGAAACCATTACTGAAGAATTTGCTAGTATTCATTACTCAGAACATATAGGGAAAGGGTTCTACAATAATTTATTATCTTTTATTACTTCAGGACCTTTATGTGCATTAGTTGTACAGGGTGAAAATGCAGTAGAGAAGGTAAGAGAGATAAATGGGAATACAGACCCAGAAGTAGCTAAAGAAGGTACTATTAGAAGGCTGTATGCAGAAAATAAAACTGAAAACTGTGTTCATGCTTCTGATAGCTTAGAAAGTGCAAAAAGAGAAATTGAATTATGGTTTGGGGAGTTAAATAATTAATATTTTTGGTATTTAATAAAGTCTACTGCATGTTAATACGCAGTAGACTTATTATAATTAATTTATTTTTACTTTTAGCCAAGCATCATCATATAGTTTGATTTTATTTCCTAAATCAATAAAGATTTCACATTTATCTAAAACTTCTTCTGAAGGATATACTGTTTCATCTTCTTGAGTTTCCTCATCTAAAAGTTCATATGCTCCCATGTTTGGAGTAGCATATCCAATATAATCTACATTTTCAGCAGCATTTTCAGGTTCTGATAAGAAGTTTATAAATTCTTCAGCTTCAGTTTTATGCTTAGCACCTTTAGGGATTACCATAACATCAAACCATTTATTGGAACCTTCTTTAGGAACTGCATATTGTAAGTTTAAATTAGGAGCTTCCTCTTGAATATAGATTGCATCTCCAGAATAAACTGTAGCCAATATTGCTTCGCCATTTATCATCTTATCTTTTACTTCATCCATTACATAAGATTGAACTAAAGGTTTTTGTTTAATTAGTTCATTAACAGCTTCATCTAATTCTTCTTGATTGGTAGAATTTAATGAATATCCAAGCCTAGCTAGTGAAATTGCAAGAGTGTCTCTAATAGAATCAAACATAAATATTTCACCTTTATATTTTTCATCCCATAAAGCATCCCAGCTATCAATTTCGCCATCAACCCTATCTGCGTCATATATTATACCAATTGTTCCCCACATATAAGGAATAGAGTATTCATTGCTAGGATCATAAGAAAGATTTTTAAAATCTTCACCAATATATTTAAAGTTAGGTATGTTATTAAAATCTATTTTTTCTAGCATATCTTCTTTAATCATTTTTTCTACAATGTAGTCAGAAGGGAAGATTAAGTCGTAGGTACCAGGGCTGTTTTTAACTTTTTGATACATTATTTCATTAGACTCATAAGTATTATATATTACATCAATACCAGTTTCTTCTTCAAATTTTGAAATTAAGTCTTCATTAATATAGTCACCGTAGTTAAAAACATTTAATACTCTTTTACCATTTTCTTCACTGTTACCACATCCTACAAAAAGTGAGGTAGTTAACGCTAAAGAGGATACAACAGCAAGTAATTTTTTAAGCTTTTTCAACTTTATCACCTCTCGATGTAAATTCTTTCCTATTTGCAATTAATAGAAGGGTTAATACTGTTACAAACATTAGAGTTGAAAGAGCATTAATTTCAGGTTTAATTCCTCTTCTAGCCATAGCAAATATTTCTATAGAAAGGTTAGTAACTCCTGGTCCTGCTGTAAAGAAGCTTATAACAAAATCATCTATAGACATTGTAAAGGCCATAAGCATACCTGCAAAGATGCCAGGTCTAATTTGAGGTAATATTATCTTTCTTAAAGTATATGAAGGTGTTGCTCCTAAGTCTAAGGCAGCATCTTCTATATTCTCAGGTAATTGCCTAAGTTTTGGTAATACTGCAAGTATAACATAAGGGATGTTAAATGTTATATGTGCTAGAAGCATAGTAGTAAAGCCAAAATCTAATTTAGTAATAGGTCTTAAGAATATAAATAAACTCATCAAGGCAATCCCTGTTACTATATCAGGATTTAGGACTGGCAAATAATTTATATTTAGCAATAGTGCTTTTTTTGGCCCTCTCATTTTATTAATTCCAATTGCTGCAAGTGTACCTATTACAGTTGCAACTAATGATGAAATAATTGCAATTACTACTGTAAAAAATAGTGCTTGCATAATAGTTTCATTTTGGAAAAGCTCCCTATACCATTTTAAAGTAAAGCCTGACCAACTTCCCATAGTCTTAGAATCATTAAATGAAAAGATTATTAAGGCAGCAATAGGTAAATATAAGAAAATAAATATTAATACTAAGTAAAATTTCTTAATGAAATTTTCAAAACTTTTTACCATAATTGTCCGCCTCCTTCCTTAGAATCTGATTTATCAAACATATTCATAATAGCCATACAAACTAATATAATTACCATCATAAAGATAGATATAGATGAACCGAAGTTCCAATCACCCATCATTGTAAATTGCTGTTCAATTAAGTTACCTAAAAGCATATATTGACCACCACCTAGTAATCTAGAAATTACAAAGGTAGATACAGCTGGCATAAATACCATTGTTATTCCTGAGATAACTCCAGGCATACTTAGAGGTAAAGTTATTTTTCTAAATATCTGCATTCTGCTTGCACCTAGGTCAGCAGCAGCATTTAGTAAATCATTATCTATTTTAGTTAAAACAGTATATATTGGTAAAACCATAAAAGGTAAGAAGTTATATATCATACCTAAAATAACTGCACCATCATTATATAAGAAGTTAAATGGTCCAAGTCCTATTTGAGCTAATATGTTATTAATGAATCCATTCTTACCTAGAATAGGTAACCAAGCATAAGTTCTTAAAAGGAAATTCATCCACATAGGAACTATAAATAACATAATTAATATACTTCCTTTAGATGGTTTCATTCTAGAAATTATATATGCAACAGGATAGCCTAAAATTAAGCACCAAAAAGTTGATAATAATGCAAGTTCTAAACTTCTTCCAAATACTTTAATATATTGAGGTTGAAGCAATCTATAGAAGTTTTCTAAAGAAAAACTGTATCCTCCGTCAGGATTAGCTATTGTAAAGCCGAAAAATAATACTATTAATAAAGGAATTACTATAAATAAAGCGCTCCAAAATATAAATGGATAAGCTGATAGACTTCTTCTATTTATTTTTTTCATTATTGAGAAACCTTTCTCATAATATGAATATCTTCTGGATAAATATCTAATCCTACTTCAGAATTAACTTCAGCAAACTTAGTATTGTGAATTATCCAAGTTTTATTTCCTTCTTCAACTTCCATTTCATAGTGAACTCCCTTAAATATAATTGACTTTACGATTCCTTTAAGCATTCCATCATTAGAACCAACTATTTTAATATCTTCTGGTCTTACAACTACATCTATTAATTCATCCTTATTAAAGCCTTTATCTACACAATCGAATATCCTATTACAGAATTTAACCTTATAATCTTCAAGCATTACTCCATCTAATATATTACTTTCTCCAATAAAGTCTGCAACGAATGCATTAGAAGGTTCATTATATATATCTTCAGGAGATCCCATTTGTTGAATCTTTCCTTTATTCATAACTATAATTGTATCTGACATAGTAAGTGCTTCTTCTTGATCATGAGTTACGAAGATAAAGGTAATTCCTAGTCTTTGTTGAATTCTTTTAAGTTCTAATTGCATTTCTTTTCTAAGCTTTAAATCTAGTGCACCAAGAGGTTCATCTAATAACAGAACTTCTGGTTCATTAATTAGTGCTCTTGCAATAGCAACTCTTTGCTGCTGACCACCACTTAAAGATTCTATTTTTCTTTTTTCAAAGCCAGTTAAAGATACTAGTTTTAACATTTCTTTAACTTTTGAATCTATTTCATCCTTAGGAGTTTTCTTAATTTTTAAACCAAAAGCTATATTTTCATATACATTCATATGAGGGAATAAAGCATACTTTTGGAATACGGTGTTTACTGGTCTCTTATATGGAGGTAATGTGGATATATCAGTACCATTAAATAAAACCTCACCATTATCAGCCTCTTCAAAGCCGGCAATGATCTTAAGAGTAGTAGTTTTTCCACATCCGCTTGGACCAAGTAATGTTAAAAATTCATTTTTTCTTATTTTTAAAGAAAGATCATCTAAAACACAGTTATCTTCAAAAGTTTTAGAGATTCCCTTTATTTCAATTATATTTTGTTCCAAAATAAACACCTCTTTCTATAGATTAAAATGATGGTGGAGTACTAATCCATATTACCTTTGCTTGGGTTTTACCAGCATTAGATATATAGTGATTAGATCTAGGCTTAAAATAAAAGCTTTCACCTTTTTTCACCTTAAATTTCTTTTTACCTAAATGCAATATTATAGTTCCCGATAATACAAAACCAAATTCCTCACCCTCATGTGGTTCTTCTTCCACATATTGCCCTTGAGGCTCTAAAGTTATCATTATTGGTTCCATTTCGTTCTTTTGTGCATTAGGTATTAGCCACATTAATTTATATTTTAATTCTTCGTTTTCAGTTTCAAACATATCTTCATAAGTAAAAGCAACTTTTTCCTCAGTAGCATCACTAAAGAACTCTGTTAAGTTAGTTCCTAGAATTTCTAAAATATCAATTAATGTTGCTATTGATGGAGAAGTTAAATCATTTTCTACTTGTGATATAAAACCCTTAGATAATTCACATCTATTTGCAAGCTCTTCTTGAGTTAATTGCTTTTCTATGCGCAATCTGCGTATTTTCTCACCGATTTCCATAATGTACCTCCATCTATAAATTTTATAATATATAAGTTCTAATAAATATTTTATGATTAATTAAAACATATATACTAAACCTTAGGTTTAAAATTACTAAACAAACAAGGTATATTATAATTACTTATTGGGAATAAATCAATATTTTTTTAGAAAAATATTAAAAAAAGTATTCTCCGTAAGCATTGGTATTATTAAGATAGAGAAGTTTTAAATAAAAAGGGTTTAATAAAACAACACTTAAAGTTTAGTAATACTAAATTTTTATTTAAGGTAAAAATTTATGGTAAAATATGAAATATATTTAAAGTGAGATAAATTCTTAAGTCTATGAAAAAGAATACTTATGTATTAATTAGTATTATTAAGCAAATAACAATTTTTTATATTTATAGAATCTTTGTGCTAATTTCTTGATTATAGGTATGATTTGTGAGATATTTAATTATAGTTAATTATTTAAGATATAAGCTGTGGGTGATGTAAAATGGATAGCAATATTAATTTGTATAGAAGGAATGGGAAAAGTGTATATATTAAAATGCCAGAGTTTAGTGAGTTAGCTTATGTTAAAGAACTTTGGAGTGATAAGAAGAATATTGGTGATACTGGAGAAGTATACTCATTTTCAAGAGATAAGTGGGAAATGTTTTATAAGAAGATGGTACATCCAACAGATGGCAAAAATTTTTATTGTCTTGTATATAATCTAGAGAATGAGCCTATTGGAGAAGTAAGTTTTCATGGATATAATTCTGCTACTAAAGTAGCAAGAATTAATTTGAAAATACATTATAACTATAGAAGAATGGGTTATGGTGAAGAAGCTCTTAGATTATTACTAGAATATTATTTTCTGCAATTCGGAGGACAAGCTATAATTGATACAGTCCAATCAGAAGAAGCTAAACTTTTGATGAAGAAACTTGGATTTGAAGCAATTAATAGTTATAAGAGTCATTGGACATTTAAATTAACTAAAAAGACTTTTTTAGCAGGAAATTTAAATAGTAAAAAGGTCGTGGCTATTTTAGAGTACAATGATTCTAATATTATAGAAAAAAACTTACCTTTTGAAATATTTAGTAAAGCAAATGATATATTAAAGGAAGAGTATTTTAGATTTTATTATTTATCAGATAAGGATATAGAAAATAATCTTGAAATAAAAAAGATTAGGCCAAACATTTTATTTATCCCTGGGGGAAAGGGGATTAATAAGGTTTTAGATAATCAAGAGGTCTTGTTGTATATTAGTGAGGTTTATAAAGAATGTGATTATATTACGTCTTTTTCTAATGGATTGCATTTATTTAAAGATTTAAGCAATATTGAGGGAATAATGATTCCAAAGGCTAAATGGAAGATTGAAAATACTATAGAGACAAATAAATCCTTTGTAGACAATGGGAAAATAATGATTTCATCAAATTTAATAGGACATATAGAGCTTTGTTTATGCATAATTAAGAAAGCTCTTGGGGATGATATTTCAAAAGAAGTAGCAAAAGAAATAGGATACTGTGTTGATAAGTGATTTGAAACTAAGAATTAAAAATTCATTTTAAATAAATCTGCAAGAATTCTATAAATAATTCTACATTAGTCTCTATTGTACAAATTTTATAAAATAATTATAATATTATAGGTGAAATGGTTTCACTTATTATTTTTAGAGGAGAATAACATATGCTAAAGGGTAGAATTCATTCCATTGAGACAATGGGTCTAGTAGATGGACCAGGAATAAGAGTAGTGGTTTTTTTTCAAGGGTGTAAGCTAAGATGCCTTTACTGTCATAATCCAGATACTTGGAGTGATAAAGGTGGAGAAGAGTACACAGTTGAAGAGTTACTTGCTAAAATTAAAAGATTTAAGAGTTATTTTAAAACCTCTGGTGGAGGCGTAACTTTTTCAGGTGGAGATCCATTAAGACAACCAGAATTTTTATTAGAGTTATTAAAAGAGTGTAAGAAAGAAGGTATTCATACCTGCATAGATACTTCAGGAGTTGGCTTTGGGGATTATACTGAGATTTTAAAATATACTGATTTAGTATTATATGATGTAAAGCATCTTACTGAAGATGGATATTTAGATATGACTGGTTCTAAAATAGATGAAAGCAATAAGTTCCTAGAAGACTTAAAAAAATCAAATGCAAAGATTTGGATAAGACAAGTAGTTGTTCCTGGAAAAACTGATAGTGAAGGTTATATGGGGAAATTAAAGGAATTTGTTGATACATTAGATAATGTAGAAAAGGTTGAACTTTTACCATATCATTTATTAGGTGTAAATAAGTATGAAGCTTTAAAGATTAAGTATAGACTTGAAGGTGTTCCACCTATGGATAGAGAAGAGTGTCAAAGATTAAAAGAAAAGTTTTTTAGTGAATATTAAAATATAAAAAATTAAATGGAGGTTTATGTAACCTCCATTTAATTTTTTAATAATCTACTAAAGTAACCAGCAGGAATTAATCCTTTTTTCATACCATGAATTACTGTTAAGTAAGTAGCAGCAGTATCAAATCTTGCATCATGATAATTTCCACTACCTTCAAATAATTCATCTGCTTTTTTAGCTATCTCATCCTCAGATATTTGAAGATAATCGATAACCTCTGAAAGTTTAGGGTTTTTAACTGTTCCTGATGGGTTCAGTATATTACAAATAGGTTTGTAATATGCCATTGTACAGAAGGTGTTTTTTGGATCCCAAGTAGTATCCACAAGACCAGCTTCCCAAAGTTGCTGTAACTCATGTTTTAAAAACTTTATATCAAACTGTACATTATGACCTATAATAAAATCTGCATCAAAGAAGTCAGGCATAAACTCATGAACAAATTCTAAGAATTCTTTTCCATCTGAAAGTTCATATAGTTTTTCTAATGAAAAACCATGAATTGCTTCGGCTCCTGCATCCATGCTATCAACTGTAAAGAAAAAGTTTTTTCCAGTAGTTTTTTGTGGCTTAGTTGAGGCATCTATTATTATATAGCTAAGCTGGCATATATTACCTGGCTTAATGCTAGTAGTTTCTGTATCAAAAAATAGTAATTTCATAATTTCCTCCTTATATAGTTTACATATTATATAATAACATACAATAATTTAAACAGAAATAGAGGATATAAAGTTTTATTTAAAGATTATTTGAAATTACTTTTAATAATTCAATACAAGTTTCTAAAGTTTTCTTATTTTTATCAAGTACTGGGTTAAATTCAACAAAATCCATTGACTTAACTAAAGAGGTATTTAAAATAGTTTCTAAAATTTCTTTTCCTTCTGAGAAAGATAATCCATCTTCTACAGGAGTGCCAGTACCAGGTACATATCTAGGGTCTAAGCTATCAATATCAAAACTTAAATGGATATTTTTAGCATTGATATTATTAATAGCTTCTAATAACTCTTTAAGGACAGTACTTATGCCCTTGTTTTTTATATCTCTCATGGTCCAGATATTTAGATTATAGTTCTTGATTATTTCAAGTTCACCTAAATCCAAATCTCTACAACCTAATAAAAATACATTTTCCGGTTTAACCTTTTGACTAGGGGAATAAATATTAGTCAATGTTTCATGTCCAATTCCCATTGAACTAGCCAAAGGCATGCCATGAATGTTTCCTGATGGTGAAGTCTCAAGGGTATTAATATCACCATGAGCATCAACCCAAACTACTGCAAGATCATTTTCAAAATATTTACTAGCCCCAGCAATGCTACCTATAGCAAGTGCGTGGTCTCCACCTATTACTAAGGGTAAAGTGGAATTTTCTAAAGCTGTATAAACTTTGTCAGCTAGTCCAATATTTGATCTCACAACTTCATCTAAATACTTCATTTTTGCGTTAGCTGCGTATTTATCATTTGAAGAAACATTTTTTACATGAACTTCGCCCATATCACAGACATTATGGCTTTTATTAAAGATATCTAGAAGGTTGTTTTCTCTTAAAATTTTTGGGCCTTGTTCTACACCTGGATTATCGCATCCGTAGAACAGAGGCATATCAATAATACTAATATTCATTACAAACAAACCTCCAAATAAAAATTGATTTTTAGGGCAATAAATATATATTAATAG
>NZ_JAWGSV010000074.1:0-13086 GCF_032552055.1 Clostridium sp.
AGTAAAATCTAAAATAAATAACAAAATTGTAATTATAACTCTAATATTATTAAAAATCAGTGCTTTCTTAAAATACTCTTCACTACTTTCTTCTATTAATATTTTAATACCTGAGGATATTATTAATAGAGCTACAAAAGTTGGTAATATCTTAATACCAACTATATTAATATTAAACAAAGTAAATAAGATTCCCCAGAATATTTTATTATAACCTCTACTCATTACAATTCTCCTTGACTTTTTAAATAAATATAAATATCTTTAAAATTAAAGTTAGGGCTATAAGATATATTGTTTACCTTTTTCGTGTACTCATTTCCATTTTTATCTTCAAAATATATGTTAGGTTTAATATCATAACTACTTAATTTCCTTGAAGGATCTTCTATATTGTGAAACTGAGAAGTAAAATATAAATTCTCATATTTATTGTAAACAACATCTTGCTCTTCTAAATATCCTAATTTATCAATATTAAACTCAAATAGATCTCTACTATATTCAAATAATGGAGAATATACCTTTGATACAAAAATATTATCTGCAACATAAAAAATACTTTGCGAGCTTCCATCACTAGACCCATTCATTCCAATAGAATCCAAAGGACTTTCGTTCTCCTTATACTTACTAAGAATTATTTTACCTAAGTCTACCTCCATACTTCTCCCATTATCAAAGTATACCTTTGCCTTATCTAGCTCAATAACCTCTTCTAACTTTTTATTCCTCCTAGACATATTTAAATCTATAAAAACTGTATGAATATCATAAGGTCCATAAGACTCTATATTATTATTTTCATAGCTATAAAAAGCTGGTATTCCTATGCTTTGATCTTCACCTACAATTACCTCTAAATAAGGAGCTTTATCAAAAACTATGTCTAACACTTTACTTTTATCTCCATTATTAGTTATGTATTTAAGTTCTATACTATATCCAGATAGTGAATACATATCTTCATTTTCATAATAATTTACATCAAGATAACTTTTTAAAAATACTGGATTATCTAGCTTTAGTGAAAACTTTATCCCTATTGAAATAATAAGTGAAATTATAATTAATAATATTGAAATTTTTAAAGACTTTTTTATATCCCTCATTTTATCACCCCCAAAGCCTTGATAATTAAATTATAAAATAACTGGAATAAATTTACCATAATATTTTTATTGTCCTACTATAATACAATACTCAAAAAACTTTGCTTTTACACCCAAAAGAAATAGGCTTTATCAAAAACTCCTTTGATAAAGCCTAAAACAAACTTAATTCTGTAATTTATATTAAATTACTTCCTTATTTATTTTTTCATTATTAAATCTTCAATTTTTCTATTTATAACAGTAATATTAAGCTGTTTTTTCAAGATTTTCTTCTTGCACTAAATCTTCTTTCTCTTCTTTAAGAACAAGGTTTAAAACTAATGCAGTAATAGTACCTGTTGATATACCTGATGTAAATATCATTTTTAATCCTTCAGGTAATTGTGAAATAAATTCTGGTCTGAAAGTTACTCCAAGACCTAATCCAATAGCTGTCGCAATTATTAATAAATTACGTTCATTTATTTTAACCTTACTTAATGTTTTAATTCCTGCTGCTGCAACTGTACCAAACATAACTATTCCAACTCCACCTAATACTGGTTGAGGAATAATATTTACTATAGCAGCAAGTTTAGGTAAGAATCCTAATAAAACTAATATTATACCAGCCATTACAGCAACATGCTTACTAGCAACCTTAGTTAATGGAATTAATCCAACATTTTGGCTAAAAGTAGTATTTGGTAATGTACCAACAACTCCTCCTAACATAGAACCTACACCATCAGCTAAAACTCCTGCTCCAATACGTTTATCATCCATTTCTACTTCTGAAACTTCTCCAACAGCTTTTAAGCATCCAACAGTTTCAATAGCAGTTACAAAATAAGCTGGTATAAATGCTAAAAGTGCCTTTAAATCAAAAGTAACTCCGTATTCAAATATTTTAGGGAATGATATCCAACTTGCTTCTCTTACTGATGAAAAATCTACTAACCCTAATGGAATACAAGCAATGTATCCTACTACCATTCCAATTAGGATTGAAGCACTACTAAGCATTCCTTTACCGTATCTATTTAATAATAAAGTTCCAATTAAAACTAGCATTGCAATAGAAATATTTTTAATACTACCATAATCTGCTGAACCAGCCCCACCTGCTGCCCAATCTATTGAAACTGGAAGTAAAGTTAATCCTATTAAACATACAACTGTTCCAGTAACTAATGGTGGAAATAACTTCATTAATGGTTTTATAAAAAAGCTTAAAACCACTTCAAAAATTGCTCCTAATATAGTTGCACCAATTATTCCAGGTAAGCCTAAAGTGGAACCAACTGTAATAGAAGGAGAAACGAAAGTAAAGTCTGTCCCCATTATACAAGCAACTTTTGAACCAATTTTACCAATTCCCCTCGCTTGAATTATCGTTGCAAGACCAGCTGCTAAAATTGAAGCACTTATTAATGCGGTGCTTGTTTTAGTGTCAAAACCTAAAGCACTAGATAAAACTAGAGGTACTACTATAATTCCTCCAAAGGCAGCAAATATATGCTGAATTCCAAATAAAATTTTCTCAGATAAAGATGGATTATCATCTACACCATAAGTTAGTTTAATTCCATCATTTGATTTTAAATTACTCATCTTTTTCCTCCGTTTATGTAAAATAAAAAACACCCCGCTATCGAGGTGCTTGTCTTAATCAAAAAAGAAACAGTAATTAAAATCACATAAATCTGTTACACAATTAAGTCAAATCCCTCGTAGTCTGCAAATTTACGGTTAGCAGGTAGAAACTTTCGATCCATATTATCGATGATATACGAGCCGTTTTAAAAGTATTATACACGAACATTAAAATTATTTCAATAAAAATTATTTGTATAAAATATAATTCTATTATTTAAATCTATTCTCATCAATAGTATAAACTATTTTAGATACTAGTAATAATAAAGAGCATAACCATACCGATTTTACACCTATAAAAAATGTTAATCCCCCACCAATTGCTGCTCCAATTAAAAAGGCTAAAATAATAAGTGAATATCTTATTGCCCTAGTAGATGCCTCTATATCTTTTTTTACTATAGCTAAATATGCTGACTGTGATGCAGTTCTTAAATTACCAGTACACATTGTAGTACTATAAGGTGAATCTACTAAACTTCTAAAGGAGGAAATTTGAACTGAAGACACAAATGCTATAGTGCTTGTAACAAAAATATCTGGGACTGATTCTGGAATAAATCCAATTATAAATAAAACAGTAGCTTCAATAATTAATATTAACTTTTCTGCTTTTTCATACCCCTTATATCTTCTCATAGAAAGGTCTCTAATTCCTTCAGTAACTAATACTCCTATTATAAAAAATAATATTTGTATAGCTGCCATTAATGCATTTTTATAATTTCCATTAGTAATTCCTAATGCTAGTAAAACCATATTCCCAGTTTCCGCATTAGCAAATACTCCACCTCTACTTATAAATGTGTACGCATCTAAGAATCCTCCAATTATTGCAAGAATTATTCCAAGTCTTAAAGATTCTGAAGTTATCTTATGACTTGGCACCTTATTCCTAAAGGATTTAATTAACCCTTGCCTATATGCTTCTTCTTCCTTAGTAACAGTTTCATTCATTTAAAGGCCCCCTTACTCTAAATATGCTTCTATTTAAGCCTCAATTATATTTCTAAGCCATTTCTTTTGCTTATATCTTCTTAACCCTAAAATAAATTTATATACTTCTTCAATTGTTATCATTGCATAAACATAATATATTGGCAGTCCAAGTACTATTCCACCTAAAAATGCAAATGGTATTCCAACACACCATACTCCTGTTATATCTAGTAAAAGGGATGCTTTTGTATCTCCACCACTTCTTAAAACTCCTACTATATTAATTAAGTTAAACATTCTAAAAGGAAGATAGCAAACAAATACTGTTAAACATCTAGTAATGTCAATTGCTATATTTTCTGGTACTGAGAATAAATTAATTAATGGTGTTCTTATTAATAAACATA
Organism: Clostridium sp.; assembly: GCF_032552055.1. Lineage (GTDB taxonomy): Bacteria > Bacillota > Clostridia > Clostridiales > Clostridiaceae > Clostridium. Next base: position 4,100 of record NZ_JAWGSV010000074.1, read on the forward strand.
CTATTCCCATTACAATAGTTAACATAAATTGAAGTACAAAAAAGCTTTTTGAGTGTCTTTCTGCATCTTTTATTTTATTAGCTCCAAGCTCATTTCCTAATATAACAGCTGTTGCAGCACTTAACCCTTGGAATATAACAACACAAATCTGCTCAACATTTTGAGTTATTGTAATAGCTGCTACAGCCTCATCTCCCATTCTTCCATAAACTAATGAATACATAGTTACTCCAAGTCCCCACATAAACTCATTAGCTATTACAGGAGATACTGTTACAAAGTATTTCTTTATAAATTCTTTGTCAAAAGTAACTAATTCTTTAATTTTAGCTGCAGCAGGACCTTTACTAATATATACAACTGCTAAAATAGAAAGACATTCAACTAATCTTGCAATTACTGTAGCAATAGCTGCACCTTGAACTCCAAGCTTTGGAGCTCCAAAATTACCATAGATAAGTGTATAGTTTAATACCACATTAACTAAAATAGAAACTATACTAATAAAAACAGGTGCTTTAACTTGATTAGTTGCTCTTAAAAGTGAAATATAACAGTTTGTAATCGCTGTTAATGGATAACTTAAAGCTACAATTACTAAATAAGACGCTCCTATTGAAATAGTTCCTTCACTAGGCGTAAAAATACTCATAACAGCCTTTGGAATAAATAATCCTGCAAGCATAAAAATAACTGCTCCAGATAGTCCAATGATTAATGATATTCCAAGAACCCTTCTAATATTTTTAACATCTCTCTTCCCCCAATATTGGGCTGTTAAAATAGATGAACCACTTACAATTCCAAAAAGTAATAATGTAAAAACAAAAAACACCTTATTAGCAAGTCCAACTGCTGCTATAGTGCTTTCCCCTAAAGTTCCTATCATCATAGTATCAACAAGATTTAGAGTTGTATTCAAAAGCGCTTGCACAGCAATAGGAATTCCAATAGCTATTGTCTTTTTTAAAAATTTCTTATCTTCAAAAATGCTCTTTAAATATGTAGCCTGCATGTAAACCTCCTGCATCATCTGTATTTTCTTATTAGATATTACCATTTATGATCTTATTAACTAGACTCCCAATATATAAGATAATACTTTTTTATACAATAGTCTATAACATATTTTTATATCCTTTATTTTTCTTAAATGTATATTTTACTCCATTAATATTTTTAATATATCTTTTAATTCCTATAATCCTTCCTTACACAATGAAACACTCTAAAACCTTATAGATAGTTTTGAGCTTAATTCTTCATAATACATTAATTTAAAACACGCAAAGGTAACATTCTGCAAGTTTAAAAGTATTACTTTATAAGTATTAATGAGAAAAGACTAAGTTTCTTTTAGTAATTTTCCCCTAAAATAAACTTAGTCTTTTTAATATCCTATATATTTTGATACTATAGATATCTATTGTATTTAAAATCTAATAAATTACTTTGGTATTTTAACATAAATTTTAAATAGATTTTCATAACATTCTGCATAAATATCTCCATTATGAAGATCTACTATACTTTTAGCTATTGCAAGTCCAAGACCTGATCCAGAAATCTGTGAATTTCTTGACTCATTTCCTCTATAAAATCTATTAAATATTTTATCAACATCTTCTAAAGCTTCTTGTTCTATCTCATTTTCAACACTTATTGTTACCTCTTCTACGCTATCATTAATACCTATAAATACACTACTATTTTCTAATCCATATTTTATAGAGTTTGATAAAACATTTTCAAATACTCTTCCTATTTTCATTGAATCTACATTAAGGGTTAGATTTGAATAATCATACTTTTTAGTAAAAGTTATATTTCTTTTTATGGCCTCAATATATAATTCTCCAATGCTCTGTTCTATAATTTCTATTATATTAACATTTGATTTATTAATGGCTATTGTGTTTGATTGTAGCTTAGAGTATTCAAATAAATCTCCTATAAGTTCTTTTAACTTATAAGACTTATTTAATGCAATTTTAGCATATCTTTTTCTATCATCTTCTATAGTTTTTTCATTATCTATAAGTTGTAAATATCCTATTATAGATGTTAATGGTGTTCTTAAATCATGAGAAACATTTGTAATTAATTCAGACTTTAACTTTTCTTGATTACGCTCCAATTCTATACTATTCTTTAAATTCTCAGCCATAGAATTCATCCCTTTTGCTAAAAATCCTAATTCATCTTTTCCATTCTCAATTATTCTATAATCTAAGTTGCCAGATGAAAATTCATTTATTCCTTCTGTTAACTTTCCTATATATTTAACCTTTCTAAATGAATAAATATATATAATTACTATAGCAACTATAAAGCTAATAGCAATATATAATACCATTTCTATTAACACCTCACTACGACCTTGCTCTTTCCATAATAACAAGTCATATTCCTCATTATCTAATCTTATATCATATTTTTGATATAAATTTCTACCTGTATATCTATTGGTAAATATATCTTTTATCATATCAACATCAATTTTGTCTTCATATACATCCTTAGACTTCATATATATATTTCCAACATCATCTATGATAGCTCCATTTACATTGTTTAAATCACATACTCTTTTTAAATACTCCTCACTATTACTATCATTTCTATAAACATATCTCTCTATTTCAACATAAGATTTATTAAGGGTATTAATAATATTTCCAGTATAATTATCTTTTGCTATACTAGCACTATAGGTAATTCCCATAGCAATTATAAGAAAACTAACTATACTTAATAACATAAACTCTCTTTTTAAACTTCTCTTAAATGTCCTTTTTCTCCTATCACTTTTCAATTTTATATCCAACTCCCCATACAAGTTTTATAAACTTTGGCTCCTTAGGATTAATCTCTATTTTTTCTCTTATATTTCTAATATGTACAGCTACTGTATTATCTGAATTATAAAAAGGTTCGTTCCATACTTTTTGATATATTTGTTCTGTACTTAATACCCTTCCCCTATTTGTAGCTAACATTTCTAAAATATCAAATTCCCTAGGAGTCAATCTTACATATTTATCATCTACATAAACTCCTCTATTTGCTTTATTAATTCTTAATCCATCAATATAAATTTCTTCACTGCTTATCTCTTTTGACTCACTAAAACTAGTAATTCTTCTTAATTGCGATTTTACCCTTGCCACTAATTCTAATGGGTTAAAAGGCTTTATTATATAATCATCTGCCCCTATATTTAATCCTAATATTTTATCAGCATCTTCACTTTTGGCTGATAGCATTATAATAGGCATCTTTTTCTCTTCCCTTATTTTAATACAAGTTCTAATCCCATCAAGTTTTGGCATCATTATATCCAATATTATTAAATCTATATTTTCTTTTTTTAGTTTTTCTAGTGCTTCTATTCCATCACAAGCAGAAATAACATTATATCCTTCATTCATTAGATATATTTCTATTATTTCTCTTATATCTTTTTCATCATCAACTACTAAAATAGTTTTCTTATACTCCATAACAAACAACCTTCCTTTAATTAATCAGAACTGTATTTTAGATATCTCAATATAATTATTCTTTTTCATTATGCTACAGCCCTTCTTTATTGTTGAATTTCTAATTACTTTGAATTCTTTCTTTTAACTAGCAAATTATTAATTGCGTATCCTGAAAAAATAGAAAGTAAGGACATTAAAGGATAAGAATACCTCTCAAATGTAAAATATGGTAAGTAAACTAAGTTAAAAAGCACTATTGTTCCTAAAATCATAGTTATATTGATGTTCCATTGCTTCTTTTTATTACACAATCTTAATCCTAATATAGAGGATACTATTATAAAAATATGTTGCACTAACGCTAACACAAAGCCTAGTATTCCTTGCCAGTAAAATGGTGCTCTCCAAAAATAAAATGTCTTACCCAGTGTGTACCAATAAATATACTTAATTGGTTCTTTCTTACCATATATTTTTAATCTTTCTATTCCAGCTTTTATTTCATTTTCATTACTTTCAATACTATTGGCACCCTTTTCATAAGGAACTCCAAATCCATTACTTTTATCATAATGTACGAAGGTTCCTTGTAAAAATGGATTTCCTGAAGATGCAGTAAAAGGTATAAAAGTATTAAATAACTTATAATTTCTTATCCACCAAGGTGCCATAATTATACAGAATATCACTAAAACTATACTAGCATATTTAACCATATCCTTCAATTTATACTCTTTTCTTAATATCCATATTAATAGTATTATTGCTGGATATGCTGCAATTGTAGGCCTAAACAAACATGCCAAACTCCATACTATAGCTGCAAGTACATATAACCTCATGCTCTTTCTTTCAATTGCATATATACTTAAATATAATAATAAAAGTAATAAAAACTTAAAGATAGTTTCCATAAGAATTAAACTTGGCACATAGTACTCAACAATATATAATGAATTAATTAAACAAGCAATAATTGCAACTTTACTATTGAATAACTTTCGTCCTATAAGAAACACCATATACAAGGATGCACATTGAATAATTACTTGAAATACCCTAAATGCTATGACTGCATCAAACTTACCAAATAGATTAACGAACCATGAAAGTACAACTGTTAAGCCAGGCATTATATAAACTGTAGGCTCTGTTACACTCTCATAAGATATAATTTTATTGCACGCAAAATTCCATGCACTTCTAATATATTTAACATCATCATTATCAAACTTTTCTAAACTTCCTAAAAGTGTAGAGTCACCTAATTTTAGTACATAGACCAATGCAATAATAGCAAACATTACTTCAATTAATAATAAAGCAATTTTTATTTTTTTATCTTCTTTTCGTATTGAAAACATATCCCTATCCCCTAACTCAAACTAATAATAAATGCTCCACCAACTATAAGTACTAGCCCAAATATTTTAAAAGCATTAATACTTTCATTAAATATAAATACACCTGCAATAACACCTAATATGTAACATAGACTTTGTAATGGATATACCTTACTTAAGTCTTCCTTTGATAAAATATAAATCCACAATACGCTTGCTAGTACATATATAATTCCTCCACCTAGTACATATGGATTAAAAATAAAATTAAATATACCCTTTAAAGATATTTCGAAATCTATAGTCTTTGTTCCAAACTTCCATATTATTTGTCCTAATAGTAATAAGATAATATTTGTAAATACTAATACATATGTCATTTATTATCATTCTCCTTAATAAATTCCCAAAGCACCGCATTTTCTTGTGTTAATCTTATTACTTTTCTTTTTATATCAATAATTTCATATATAATATATGTCATAAAAAATAAGCAAATAATATATATAAACACCATAATGTATCCCCCACTATTTTCATATTTTAATTATTCTCTTGTTAGTAAATACTTCGAAAGGCGACATTTAAAGTAGACATTGTTACTTTTGCCATATAGTAAATAGCTTTTATAGGTGTTATTGATGATTTTCCTGCTTCTCTTTCATTCATATTAACCTTAACTTCTTTAACATTTAATCCCTTTTTGCAAGCATAAACTATCGTTTCAACTTCTGGGTAATCTTTTGGGTAATAACTAGAAAATAGTTCTATTCCCTTTTTATTTACTAGCCTATATCCAGAGGTAGTGTCATAATAACTTTTCCCACATAACTTAGAAACTAAATTTGAAAAATACTTTATACCTATATTTCTAAAAACACTTGCTTTGTATCCTGTTTCTTCAACAAATCTAGATCCAATAACCATATCTGTATTCCCTTTTTCAATTTCTCTTAAAAGCAAATTTAAATCTGCTGGATTATGTTGTCCATCACCATCAACTTGGACAGCAATATCATATTCCTTCTTTAAGGCATAAATATATCCACTTTGCACTGCTCCCCCTATTCCTAAGTTTTCAATTAAATTTATAACCTTGGCACCTGCCTTTTTAGCCTCCAAGTAAGTGTTATCTTTTGACCCATCGTTTATAACTACAACATCTGCCCATGGTATATTAAATTTAATTGAAGTAACAACGTTATAAATACTTTTTTCTTCGTTATATGCTGGAACAATAATTAAAGTCTTCATTTTATTAACCTCCTTGTATAATTACTTATCTATAATCTAATTCTAGATTTTAAAATTAAATATTTAGCTTTTAAATTCGCAAGAAGTATTAAAGAAATTATGAAGAATTTATGAAGTGGAAAAACAAAAAGACTATCACTATCGACAGTCTTTTAATATTAGGAGCTTATAGCTCTATTTATTTTGAGCCATGATGCCAACAAGTTTGTGAGGGACATATGCCTCTTCTAAGTAATCTATTTCTTCCTCTGTTAATTTTACAGGAATTGCTTTAATAGCTTCTTCAATATGGGAGATTTTTGTTGCACCAACTATCGGAGATGTAGTTTTTGAAAGTAACCACCCTAGTGCTATTTGAATTCGTGTCATATTTTTCTTTTCTGCAATTTCAGCCACACGTTCAATAATTATTTTATCTTGCTCTTCTGTTAAGTCATATTTACCTTTGGCAAATGAATCTTCCTCAAGTCTCTTAGTTTTCTCTGACCAGTCTCTTATCAATCTACCAGAAGCAAGTGAACTATATGGAGTCATAGCTATGTTACCATCTTTACAACAAGGTACCATCTCTCGTTCTTCTTCCCTAAAGAGTAAATTATAGTGATTTTGAATAGAAATAAATTTACTCCATCCATTTTTCTCAGCTATACAATTTGCTTTTTCTAGTTGCCATGCAAAGCAATTTGATATTCCTATATAACGTATTTTTCCTAAAGTAATTTGCTCGTGTAACGCTTCTAATACCTCTTCTATTCCTGAAGAGTAGTCCCACATATGACAAATATATAAGTCTATATAATCAGTTTCAAGATTCGATAAACTCTTATTTAACATATTATTAATATGCTCTTCTACACTAATATTGCTTTTTATTTCAGCTGTATTTCTTGGTGGAAATTTTGTAGCAATTATAACATCTTCACGATTCACTAATTTTTTTAAAGCTCTTCCAAGATACTTCTCACTAGTACCGCTCTGATAGCTAATTGCAGTATCGAAGAAATTTATTCCTTCTTCAAGTGCTCTTTTTATTATCTCAAAGGACTTCTCCTCATCAAGAGTCCATGAATGCATTCCTTGTTTTGAATCTCCAAACCCCATACATCCAAGACAAATTCTAGAAACATTTAAATCTGAGCTTCCAAGTTTAATATATTCCATTACAACCTCCTAATTTCATATATTTCTGAACAATACATAGTTTAACAAATGTTATAAATTAAAAATAAAAAATAAGCAATTTAAGTGTATATAGCTTCAGCTGAATCGAATCGATTTGAAGATTTAACTATATACACTAATTGCTCATTTTTTATTGATTAAAGTTCTTCACCATTTGAAGCTATAACTTTCTTATACCAGTCAAAGCTCTTTTTCTTAGTTCTCTTTAAAGTTCCATTTCCTTCGTTATCTCTATCTACATAGATAAATCCATAACGCTTTTTCATTTCACCAGTACCAGCACTAACTAAATCTATACAGCCCCATGTAGTATATCCAAGTAAATCTACTCCATCTAAATCAACAGCTTCCTTCATAGCTTGGATATGCTCTTTTAAATACTGAATTCTATAGTCGTCTTCTACATAACCATTTTCATCAGGTACATCAACAGCTCCCAGACCATTTTCCACTATAAATAGTGGTTTTTGATATCTATCATATATAGTATTTAATGTGATTCTTAATCCTAATGGATCTATTTGCCATCCCCATTCACTTGCCTTTAAATGTGGATTTTTTAAAGATGCAAATATATTACCTTCTGTTAACTTATTTACTTCTGGATCAGCACTTGCACATCTTGAAGAATAATACGAGAAGGAAATAAAGTCTACTGTATTATTCTTTAATAGTTCCTTATCTTCTTCAGTTATATCTATTTTTATACCCTTTCTTTCCATTTCCTTTAATGCATAAGCTGGGTATTGTCCTCTAGATTGAACATCTATAAAGAAATAGTTTTCTCTATTTTTATTCATAGCTTCTAAAACATCTTCTGGTTTACAAGTATATGGATAAGTATCTCCAGCTGCAAGCATACATCCAACCATCATATTTGGATCAACTTCATGAGCAATTTTAGTAGCTAAGGCACTTGCTACTAACTCATGGTGAGCTGCTTGGTACTTAACTTGTTCTTTGTTTTCACCATCTTCAAAGCATATACCTGCTCCCATAAAAGGTGCATGAAGTATCATATTAATTTCATTAAATGTTAGCCAATACTTAACTAAACCTTTATATCTATTGAATATGGCATTGCATAAGTTCTCATAGAAACCTATCATTTTTCTACTTCTCCATGCACCATAAGTTTTAATTAAGTGCATTGGACAATCAAAGTGAGTTATTGTAACTAATGGTTCAATTCCATACTTCTTACATTCCTTAAATAACTCTTCATAATATTTTAATCCTTCTTCATTTGGAGTTTCTTCATCTCCTTTAGGAAAAATTCTACTCCAAGCAATTGAACATCTATAAGTCTTAAATCCCATTTCTGCAAATAGCTTAATATCTTCTTTAAAAGTATGATACATATCTATAGCTTCTTTTGCTGGATAGAAATGTTCGTCATCAAAATCAAACATCTTCATTTCCCCGGCAATAACAGGGAATCTATCTTTACCGATAGGAACTACATCTACATTTGCAAGTCCTCTTCCCCCTTCATTATATCCGCCTTCACATTGGTTTGCAGCTGTTGCTCCTCCCCATAAAAAATCTTCTCTAAATCCCATTTTTCTTCCTCCTTGTTAAAATTAAATTAATACAGTTAATGAATTAACTTAATAATATATAAAAACTTTATTACAACTTGTATAATTAAATAAAAAAACCTACTTGTATATAAAATAGACCCAACCATCTGTTAGGTATTTACATACAAATAGGTCTAGCT
>NZ_JAWGSV010000075.1:0-13024 GCF_032552055.1 Clostridium sp.
ATTAAGTTCCTTATTTTACATAATTTAAATTTCTAATATTATATTATAAAGGTTATAGCAGCTGAAAGGACTCCACCTATTACTAATGAGAATGTGCTAAGTGCAAATCCTATATTTATTTTCCCACTAACCTTTTCCCTACTCATCTTTGACACTTCTAAATTTGCATTTGCTATATATTGAGCATTACTTTGACCTAGGCCTTGCAATGAAAGTCCCATGGGGTCTCCTGAAATTGAAGCAAAAATCCCAACAAAAATTAGTATTAAGCCTTCAATAAATAATACACTTTCAAAGTCTTTATAAGATGTTACCTTAGTTATTATTAAACCTATTAATGCAGCTAAGCCAAGCCAAACTACACCCCAAATTATGGATTTAATAAGTAACGATATTCTTTCATCTTTCATACTCACTCCCCCTTTTATATATTGTAACATATTTTACTTAAAATGTATATTTCCCTATATTATTTTCTTATTGAATCACCAAAAAGTGGTGTTGGTATTCCAAAACCTCCAGCTACTTCTAATAAATTACCTGTTATATAAGATGAATCATCACTTGCATAAAATACTACAGAATTTGCAATATCCTCAGCTTCACCAGCTCTATTTAATGGTACATGTTTTAAAAATGTATTTAAAAATTCTTCTGACATATTATCCTTAGCTGAATCTGTCGCTATAAGTCCTGGTAAAACCGCGTTACATCTAACCTTATCTCTTGCATATTGAACAGCTATATTTTGTGTTAATGAGTTAATAGCAGCCTTTGACACGACATAAGCTACTCTTGATAAATCGGGTATTACAGATCCTATAGTAGATATATTTATAATACTTCCTCCACCATTTTTTATCATATGAGGAATGGCTTCTTTAGATGGTAAATAAACACTTTGAAGATTATCTTTAACTATTCTAAAAAATTCATCCTCATCTCCATTAACTACATCAAAATCTACCTTTACATCTGTTCCACCATAATTATTAACTAATATATCTAACCTTTTTTCATTTTCTATAACTTCTCTTATCATAGTCTTGTATGTTTCTGGCTTCTTTGCATCAAAATATACTACATCTGCATTGCCACCCTTTGCTATAATTTTATTGGCTATTTCTCTTCCAGCTTCTGGTCTTCGTACTGCAAGATAAACCTTTGCTCCATTTTCTCCTAATTTTTCTGCGATAGCTAATCCAATTCCTCTTGTTGATGATGTTACTAATGCTATTTTATTCTCTAACTTTTTCATCAGGCACCTCCAAAATTAATATTTAATCTTAGTTATTTTGCCCATGAATACTTAATTTAGAATCTATATAAAGATAGGATTTAAGTTTTTTAACTCAAATCCTATCTTTATATTTACCATTATCAATTTTAAATGGCTTATTTACATATAATATATTATTTATCTTGCTTTTCTTTTAGAACAATTTATTAATAAATTGTTATTTTTATTACTTATCTTTATAGCAAATTACTGGTGTACCTTCTTCTATATTTTCATATATTTTTTTAGCTAATGATAAAGATGCATTAACACATCCATGAGTCCCATCACTTAAATATACTTGTCCCCCAAAGTTGTATCTCCAGCTAGCGTCATGAATTCCAACATTACCATTAAAGGGCATCCAATAATTAACCTTAGCCTCATAATTAGCTCCTCTAAGTGTAGCTTCCTTTTGCTTATAGTTAAGCATATACGTTCCTGTATCAGTTGAATTTCCCTTTCTAGGATCTCCTGTAACTACACTACCTTGAGCTATAATTTTTCCTTCTTTATAAAACCACATATATTGCCTAGTTAAATTTATTTCAACATAAGTATCCCCAATATCATTTTCTCCTCTAAGTAATGCTTTTTGGCTGTATGAAGGCTCCTTTTCTATTACTGCTCCATTCTTAATATTTTCTATTAACAAACTAGCTTCAGCAACAGAATTAATCTTATATCCATAATATCCTCCTTCAACTTGAACTGTACTACCTATAGAAGTATTAAATTCTCTAGTAATTCCAACAGTATTGTACTTATCACTTAACTCTTTAATATAAAGTCTTATTTCTTCCTTACTTAATTCAATTTCTAAATCATCATTTATTGTAATAAATTTATTAATTCTCTCTCCAGATAAAACCTCTTTTTCCTCTCCAAATACATAGGTTATATTAGTAGAAATATACTTACTTAGTTCCTTTTCTACTTCTTTTGTTTTATCAGAATTAATAGTATATTTAGGACTTTCATAACATCCTTCTTCATCTAAGTTAATATATGTTTCCCCATTTAATAAAGCTGTTTTTATTCCTTCATAAACTCTTTCTTTATTAGCTTCATTACCATATACTTCTTCTACTATTTCATATTTGCCATCCTTATATACAAATCTTACATTTTTAGGGGAAATAATTTCTCCTTTAAAGACATTTAACTCATTTACTATATCTAATAGTTCTTTTTCATCAATACTATAAATATTATCAATATTATATTGATTCTTTTTAAATAAAGAAGTTATCCATATCAATGAATTTTGTTTACTTTTTATATCTTTAAATATTGCTTCTTCAGAGTCTAACATCGTTCCCTTTTCTAAAATATTGTCTTTTATAGTTTGACTTTCACCATTTCTATCTACTATCTCAATACTATACTCCTCTAAAAAATCACTAAAGCTAGTAGCTACAGAATTTTTATCTTTAAGTGATAAATCAACTCCATTTACTATAGTATTAAAGAAAAAGTGCTTTGAAAAATACATGGATATGCCTATGTATATAATAAAAAGAGAGAATATAACTATAATTAAATTACGTATTAATTTATTTTTAAAAATAGTATTATAAAAATTCTTCAACAGATCATCCCCTATATAAAATTGATAAAATAACTATATAATAATATGTTTAGCATTTTAAAATATACCTAAAATGAAGGGGCTATTACGCAATGAATTAATTAATAAGTAAAATTTAACATTTAGGAAACATTTATAGTTTATTTTTCCTTACTTAAATTAAACTTATTTTTTATAAGTGATATTAGAAAATCATTAATTAAAAAAGGAACAGTAGATAATGGCTTTTAGATTCATTATCTACTGTTCCTTTTAACTATTTTTTATTTAGTTTCATTTATTCTATCAATATATTGTTTCATTAGCTTAGCTGAATTAACAAACTTTTCTTCTTCTTCTTTAGAAAACTCTATTGATAATGCTCTCTCAACACCATTTTTACCTACTATTGTTGGAACACTTAAATATGTTTCGTTAACTCCACAATAATTATCTAATAACGTTGAAACTGATAGAACTGTCTTTTCATCCTTTAAGAATGCTTCAACTATTCTAGTTAGTACTGCTGCTACTGAAAATGCTGTTGCGCCCTTTCTGTTAATAACTTCATAAGCTGCGTTCTTAACATCATCAGCAATAATTTTTTCTGTTGCTTCATCCCACTCAATTGAAAGTTGCTTTGAAAAATCTTTTATTGGAATATTTCCTATAGTTAATGATGACCATGGAACAAATTCACTATCACCATGTTCACCTAGAACATAACCTTGAACTACTCTTCCATCTATTCCAAAATATTTTCCAAGTAAACTTCTTAATCTTGTTGTATCTAATACCGTTCCAGAACCTATTACTCTTTCCTTAGGGAATCCTGATAGTTTGTAAGTCATATACGCTAGTATATCTACTGGATTAGATACTACTAATAAGATAGCATTTGGACTTAACTTTGCTAGCGTTGGAACAAAACTTTTAAAAATTTTGTAATTCTTATCAACTAAATCTAATCTAGTTTCTCCTGGCTTTTGAGCTACACCTGCAGTAATAATGATTATATCTGAATCCTTAGTATCTTCTAGAGCTCCTAAGGTAACAGTACAAGGGCTATTTAAAGCACTTCCATGGATTAAGTCTAAAACCTCTCCAAGTGCTTTTTCTTGATTGATATCATTAATCACTATTTCCCTTGCAACTTGTTTTTGTTGTAAGGCAAAGGCTGTGGTTGCTCCAATTGCTCCTGCTCCAATTATTGATATTTTACTCATAATATTCACCTTCATCCTTTAAATTATATTTCAATTATATACCATTTTTATTGCATTATCTAATTGACCATATTATTTTGCCCTAATTACTTCAATTTTATATCCATCTGGATCTGTAACAAAATAATAAGATGGCTTTGTTCCTGGTAATCCCTTAAATGGTGTCACTTCATAACCTAAAGCTACATGTTTTTCTCTCATAGCTTCTAAATCTTCTGCTTCTACTGCCATATGACTATATCCATTTCCTAGCTCATACGGTTTTTCAACATCATAATTATAAGTAAGCTCTATTTCATATCCACCTACTTCATTTGATAAATATACTAAACTAAATTTATGCTCTGGGAAATCTTTTCTTCTAGTTACTATAAGTCCTAAAGCCTCCTGATAGAATTTTAAAGATTTTTCTAAATCCATTACTCTTATGCAAGTATGCAACATTTTAACTGACATGATTTTTCCTCCTAATGTATATTCTATATACTTAATTATATTAATAAAATGTAAATTAATCAACTTTTACAAAAATTATTAATTAACTTTTTGTTAATTTACTTTTGAACTATTTTATCTTACAATTACTTTAAAGAATAGTAATCGTATAGATTTTATTTTAATTTTACAAATTAACTATCTTGCAATCATTTTAAACTACGCATTTAAAGGAGAATTTATGAACAAAAAAATATTATTAGGAATTATTGTTTTATCTTTATCTTTTAACTTGACTTCTTGCTCATTATTTAAAGAGACACCTATGGATAAAAATGTTGTTGAAGATACAACTACAGAAGATGAAGTCTCAAAAGAAGATGAGCCTATTAAAATCACTGATTTTGAAGCTTTGAACAAAGTTTATACTTCCACTAAGGACCTATCTTTAATTAATGTTGGAGATAATATTTATGATGATCAACAAGGAATCAGTTACGTAGCAGGTGAATATAAAGAGATGGATTTTGTAAAAGATTTATTATATTTATATTTAAACGAAGATCAAGCTGTTTTTGATTACTTAGTTTCTATTGATACTAATACTGAAAAAGGATATATATCAATTACTAATGAAGATAAAGAAAAGCTAATTAAAGATTTAAATTCACTAAGAGAACAAATGGAATTAAGCACTGGTGAAGAAATGGTTGTAAGACTAGATAGAGTTACCTTTGAAGGTCCAAACTCTAAAACAAACACTGGTTCAAGTTTTAAAATAAGAGCTGCCGTTTCAAGAGTTGGAGCAACTGTAGTTCCATGGAACTACTTCACTGTTACTGTATTTGAAGATGGCAATAAACTTTATGCACATTTGTTTTAAATTGAAAAAATTAAGAAATGAAAGAATGAAAAAATGAAGGAAGAGGTTTTGCAATGCAAAATCTCTTTTGTTTTAAAGATTACCTTATAAAAAATCTGTAAAGATTTTTTTAGGCATTTTTTCATTTTTTAATTCTTTCATTCTTTCATTAATAAAATGCTTCGCATTTTATCACAATGCATATATTCTTCAACTTTGTCCCAAGGTACTACAAAACCTTGTCCTTTTGAACAAAATACTGAGCTAGAAGAATACTCTATATCTGCATTTTTATTATATCCTAACCTTTCTATTACTTCTTCACTGTTATGACATACATCGTATCCATCAAAAATTAAATTTATACTCCCTTTTCCCTTAGTAAAAGTAAGTATTTCTGCACTATAATCCATGAAAGTAGATACTGGACCTCTTCCTGTTATAGTAACCTTATTTAACTTATTATCTGGAGGATTAAAACTTCCCTTTAATCTTTGAATATCCGAAATTACTCTTCCCATATACTCTAAATCAACATCTATTTTAAATTTATAATATGGCTCTAAAAGTATATTTTCTATCTTTTCTAATCCTTGCCTAATTGCTCTAAAGGTAGCCTCTCTAAACTCACCACCTTCAGTATGTTTATTGTGAGCCCTTCCTGTTAGTAATGTAAATTTTATATCTGTAATAGGTGAGCCTGTTAATAGCCCATGATGATCTCTTTCAAAAATATGAGTCTTAATTAAATTCTGATGACCTGTAGTTAAATCATCTGCATGGCATTTATTTTCAAAGGTTATACCTTCTCCTCTATTATTAGGTTCTAATTTTAAATGAACTTCTGCATAATGCTTTAATGGCTCAAAATGACCATATCCATAGGATATATTTCCTATAGTTTCCTTATACATAATCTCACAAGGCCCAAAGTCTACCTTTAAATTAAACCTTTCCTCTACCACTTCTTTTAATACTTCTAATTGAATTTTCCCCATAATGGATACTTGAATTTCTTGAAGAGCTTCATTCCAATTTACATTTAATGCTGGATCTTCACTTTCTAAAATCCTAAAATACCTTAATATATCTTTTACATTATATGAAGAATCATAGATAACTTTTGACATTAATGTTGGTACCATATTGAAATCTATACAATCCTTTAATTCTCCAATCCCACTACCAGCTCCTGCCATAGTTATCCCAGTAGCTGCAAAAACATCACCTGCTACAACCTTATCAACTGTAGAAAACTTACTTCCATTATAAATTCTTATACTACTTACCTTTTCTCTTATTTCATTATCTTTTCCATAAGATACCTCATCTCTAACCTTTAAACTACCACTTAAGGATTTTATAAAAGTTAACCTAGTACCATTCTCATCATATTTCACCTTATACACTCTACCTGAAAAATCACTTACTTCATTATAATTAGTAATAGTTAATTCATTAAAAATATTTAAGAAACTTTCAATACCCTCATCTTGAAGAGCACTACCTGAAAGACACGGAAAGATTTTATTTTCTTTAATAAGAGTTTTTAAAGCTAATATCCATTCCTCTTCTTCATAATCACCATTTAAATATTTTTCTAATAGTATATCGTCTTTTTCAGATATACACTCTATTGTTTCTTCATCTAGGGCCCTAAACTTATTTATGTAGCATATATCCTCAGTTAAGTCTCCTTTGATTTCTTCAATTATTTTCTCTAAATCTGCACCTGTTCTATCAATTTTATTTATAAAAAAGAAAGTTGGTACATTATATCTTCTTAATAAATTCCAAATAGTTTCAGTATGTCCTTGTATTCCTTCCACTGCACTAATTATCAATATTGCATAATCTAAAATACTTAATGTCCTTTCCATCTCTGAACTAAAATCAATATGTCCAGGGGTATCAAGTAAATAATATGTTGAATCATTTATTTCAAAAATTGCTTGGTCAGAAAATATAGTAATTCCTCTTTCTTTTTCTATATTATTAGTATCTAAAAAAGAAGTTTTATGATCCACCCTTCCCCTATTCCTAATAGTATTTGTATGATAAAGTACTTGCTCAGAAAATGTTGTTTTACCAGCATCTACGTGAGCAAGTATTCCTATTGTTTTTTTCATTTATTCACCTTTCTTAAATAATTAGTATTTTCCTAAGAAATTACTAATTAATATTTAGTCAAATATCTTTTCTTATACTTAATTCGTGCATACTTGCTTACCTTAGTTAAATATTGATAGTTAGTTATTCCTCCTAGCACACCAACAATAGGAAGACCTTGAATAAACTTAGCTATTAATAAATTATTTGATAATACTCTAGAAGTCTCCTTTATTTCCTCATCTAGAAGATTTTCTAGTTCTAATCCTAAAGTTATTTTTCTTTCTATATCATTTAACTTTTCACTATATATTAATTTCTCATCTTCACTTGTTAATGCTACATTAATTAAATTTAAAATATATATTTTTTCATTATCTTCTTCATAACTAAATCCATAACTTAACGCAATTTCATATACAGTTTTAAGTATCATTGAAATAAATAATGGAATATCAGGTATTCCTACTCCTAAAACTCCAAGTCCTACACCTTCAATAGTTGAAATAGCTGAATTAATTAAATTACTTTTCTTTCCTTGAGAATCGAGTAATTTTAAGATTTTTCTTGTCATTCTTTTATTTAATGAATAATTATTTATATCATGATCTAATTTTAATTTTTCCTTGTCATATAACTTTTCTATATACTTGCTACCCTTTTGAAAAACTATCTTAAAGGCATTATAAAAGGCACTTTCTAAAGTTCCCTTCAATTTTTCTGGAATCTTCTCTTCTATTTTTTCTGATACTGGATCTAATTTATCTTTAATTATCTTGCTTCTTTTTTTATTAATTATCTTATTTTCTTTCTTAATTAATTTATTGATTTCTTTTTTAATAATCTTACTCATAATCCCTACTTCCTTCTAAGTGATTACTATTAATTATATCATTTATACTAAAGGTCTAAAATTATTCTATTAAACTTTCTATAATTTTTTCTATCTAAAAATTATAATATTGTATATACTATATGTATGAGATAAAATTTCTTATGTAAATATAAAATTTGAAAGGAAAAGGTAATTTCAACAATGAGAATGTAATCTACTTTAATTAATTTTAGTGCATAGAAGGTCTTAGGCTTATTTATTATGCACAAATTTATGGGGAGTAGATTATGACTAGAGGTTTATTTGTGTTGCCTTTTTATAAGTCTATAACTCTCTCCCAAAATAAGGAGGGATTTTTTTATGCAATTAGCATTATTAAACAATGTAAAAAAATATTATGGTGATAGATTATTATTAGATATAAAGAAACTTGAAATACTATCCGGTGATAAAATAGGATTAGTTGGTCCTAATGGAGTTGGTAAAAGTACCTTATTAAGAATTTTAATTGGAAAAGAATCTGTGGATTCAGGAAGTATATCTTTAACTAAAAGTTTTTCTTATATAAGTCAGCTTGACCATTTAGATGAAGAATCTACTTCAAGTAAGATTAAAAGCATATTTAATGCCCCAGATGAATATAAAAACCACCTATCTGGCGGAGAAAAAGTAAAACTTAAAATCTCTAATGCTTTAAGTAAAAATACTGAACTAATAATCGCTGATGAACCAACTTCTAATCTAGATAGTACTAGTATTGAAACTTTAGAAGGAATGTTTAAAAGCCACTCTGGTTCCTTACTACTAGTCTCCCATGATAGAAATTTCTTAGATACTTTATGTAATACAATTTTTGAAATTGAAGATGGAAAAGTTAATATATACAAAGGTAATTATTCAAAATATTTAGAGCTTAAGAAATCAGAAAAAGAAAGACAAACCACTGAATATATTAATTATAAAACTGAAAAGAAGAGACTTGAAAATGCAGTATTTAATAAGGAGAAACAAAGAGATAATATTAGAAAAACTCCTAAAAGAATGGGTAACTCTGAAGCTAGGCTTCATAAGATGGGAGATCAAAAATCCAAGCAGCATATAGATAACAATATAAAAGCTATTCAAAGTAGGATTGACCATCTAGAAATAAAAGAAAAGCCCAAGACAGATAAATTAATAAAGATAAGTGTAATAAACAGCTTAGAGCTTACTTCTAAAAATCCTATAGAAGTAAAACATCTTAATATTATTATTGATGATAAAGTTTTATTATCAGATGTAAGCTTTAAAATAAAGAAAGGTAAGAAAATAGCTTTATTAGGTAAAAATGGCTCAGGAAAAAGTACTCTGCTAAAAGAATTAGTAAAAAATCAAAATGATAGCATTAAAATAGCTAATAATGTTGTTTTAGGATTTCTAGACCAAGAGCAAAATATATTAGATTCCAACAAAAGCATCCTAGAAAATATACAAATTGATTCTTCATATTTAGAAAGCTTTATCAGAATAAACTTAGATGGCTTTGGATTTAAAGGAGACTCTGTTTTTAAAAAGGTATCTACTTTAAGTGGTGGTGAAAAGGTTAAGGTTGCAATTTGTAAGCTTCTTTTATCAGATAATAATCTTATTATCCTAGATGAACCTACAAATTATCTAGATATTAAGTGTATGGAAGCCCTTGAAAATGCCATTAAAAATACTAATAAGACACTATTAATTGTCTCTCATGATAGAAAGTTTATTTCTAATATCTGTGATAATATAATAGAGATTGATAATAATAAAATTACTCAATTTGATGGAAGTTATGATGAGTTTATTAACTGTAAAAATAAACCTAAGATTAATAAAGAAGAAAAATTACTTCAGGAAAATAAGCTAATCCTTGAAACTAAACTTTCAGAATTAATATCATTATTATCCTTCGAAAGTAATGGTGATAAAAAAGAGTTGTTAGAAAAAGAGTATCTTGAAATATTAAATAAACTTAAGTCATTAAAATAAAGTAAAAAAGAGCTATTGCTAGTGGAGTTTAAATCTCCCCCACAACAGCTCTTTTTTCTAATATATTCTTAAAAATTTGAAATCTAATTTTTATCTTAAATATTGGTGGATAAATTATATCCTTAATTATTCATTTACTTAGACTTATTACTAAGCATCTACTCAAAAAAAGCTTTAGAATACTTAACTATTCCACTAACCCCATTTAAACCACCTGGTAATAATTCTAAAATCATAAATGCTTCATCTGGAACTTCAAAAGGTGCTTTAACTCCATACTTACTAGCCTTTTCAAATCCAAACTTAGGATAATAATTTTCGTGTCCAAGTACGACTATTGATTTATAGCCTAATTCTTTAGCCCTTTCTATTGCCTTATTCATAAGATTTTTACCTATACCAGATTTTTGATGTTTAGGTAATACAGCTAAAGGAGCTAATGCTAAAGTTTCATAAGATGTGCTTTCTCCTTTAATTAATGCTTTTGTTAAAAGCACATATCCTAATATTTCATTTTCCTCTTCTGCTATCAAAGATAGCTCTTTTATAAATTCATTACTATTTCTTAATCTTCTAACTAAATTATGTTCATCCTTATCTGAGAATTCAGCAGTTTTAAAGCTTTCTTCTACTACTTTTTTAACTTCATTATAGTCTTTTATTTCTTCTTCTCTTATAGTTAACATTTTACACCTCTAATTTCATAACTAGTTCACCATTTCTATCAAGCTCACCATTAAATTCAAATCCAAACTTTTTATATAAATCTATTGCAGTAGTATTATTTTCATAAATACTTAAATATATTTCACTACACTTATATTCTTTAGTGATCTTATTAATTATAGATTTAAGAGAAACCTTTCCATATCCATTTCCCTGAAAATTTTCTCCTATCATAAATCTATCAAGCCATACTCTACCCAAGCTACCTTCATTCTTCCATAAACCATACATAGCAAATCCTATAATCTCATTATTATCGTATATGCCTACTGGTCTCCATAAAGATAGTTCCTTGGCTTCATCTAAACACTCACTGACTGTTTCAATAAAACCTTCCTGGCTTTTTTTCACTTTTAAGCTTATAGCTTCATTATAATTGTAGCTATCAATATTTTTAAATTTTAAATTCATTCTTCCCCTCATTTCTTTAAATTTATAACACTAGTATATCAAATAAAATTAAATAGTATATTAAATTTATAAAAAGCATGTAGTTTGCTAAAAGTAAACTTACTCTTAACTTGCAAACTACATGCTGATTTGAAATCTATTTTAGTCCAATTTTACTATAGTTTTAAAAGCTATTTCAAAAAACTTTTCTTATCTATTTTAATCTCTTTATAACTATGTTAGTTTTTATAATTTATATTAATTAAAGTAACAGCTATTAAGGTTATTATAAAACATGTAAATATTCCAATATCTAATGAAGCATTTGAAGCGCTACCTATTATTGGACTTACAATAGCAGAAACTATACTTCCAATTATAGAGTAAATTGATAATATAGTAGCCCTATCTGCAATCTTTATAGATTTATTTTGTATATCCATAAAAATAGGTTCTATAAAGCCCATACTTGTTGATATTACAACTATTGAAATAAAGGCTAAAATTGGATTTTTTATAAATACTAAAGATAATGAACTAACCAATATACATATTATAAATAATAGTATTGATTTTCTTTGTCCTATCTGTTTTGTTATTTTATAAGATTTTACAGATATTAGCCCTATAATTTCAATTCCAGCTAACATTATTCCAAAATACTTAATATCTATACCACTTCTTATATATATTCCTTGATTCAAAAATACTGTTATACTTTGGACAACCTCTGCAACTAAAGCAATACCTAGAATTAAAATTATAATTTCCTTTTTGCTAATTGCCTCTTTAATATTAAAGAGTATTCCCTTGCTTTTCTTACCTTCTCCCTTAACATCTAAAAGAAAGAGAGAAATAATAAATGCTAAACCATAGGGTATTATAGTGTAATAAGCTGAAAGATCTATTGAAATATTAATAATAAATGTTGATATAACTGAACCTAATAAAAAGCCAACATTTGAAAAAAATCCATACCTTGAAAAAGCTTTTTCACTATTATCATTTTCATCTAATGATAAGTACAATACTGTAGAATCACAGCCCGATAGTCCTGATATAGCAGCTGCTAGTAAAAATCTTTCTAATAAAAACATAGAAAAGGAATCCGCCTTAAAAAATACAATCTTAGATATAAAGAAAATTAAATTAGATAATACTAATGTTTTCTTATAACCATACTTATCTGCAAATATTCCCCAAGGTATCTCTAATAGCATTATTAATATCATATATATAGACTCTATTAAGAATATTTGAGATATTGATATCCCTCTATTTTCTCTATATAGTGTTGCTACTGGAGCATAAAATACTAGTCCTTGTAAAAAGACTATAATATTAAGTAAATATATGTTTACTTTCTTATTCAATTTAACATCCTCCTAAAGACAGCTCAATTAATAATGAACAATTAATAATGACTAATTAATGATCTAACCCCTCTGGAATTACTAAAATAAATTATATTTTTAAAACTCCCAATAGAATTGCTTCATTAATTTTCCACTTTAAATTCTTCATTTTTCATTGTGCAACAATTTCTTTATAATTTTAGGAATTTGCCAAATCGGTCTAAACATATATA
>NZ_JAWGSV010000076.1:0-12831 GCF_032552055.1 Clostridium sp.
AATTATTTAAACATAGAATAAATAAGTAAGCTTTTAATTAGATATGTATAAGGATATGGAGATGAGTGTGGTGCCGAAGAATATACTTGTTGTAGATGATGAAATAAAAATAGTTGAAGTTATAAGTTTATACTTAAAAAATGAAGGATATGAAGTAGTTTTTGCAACTAATGGTAGGGAAGCCATAGATAAATATAAATCAAATGATATAGATTTGATTATTTTAGATTTAATGCTACCAGATATATCAGGAGAAGATGTTTGCAGAGAAATAAGAGAAATATCTGATGTTCCTATTGTAATGTTAACAGCTAAAACTGATGAAAGTAGTGTATTAAATGGGTACTCATTAGGTAGTGATGATTATATTACAAAACCCTTTAGTCCAAAGCAACTAGTGGCTAAGGTAAATGCTTTATTTAAAAGAGTTATAAAAATAGAATCAAGGAAAATATCCTTTAATGATGATCTTATAATAGATCTTAAAAGTAGTGAGGTTACAAAGAATAATAATTTAGTGAGTCTTACACCATCTGAATACAAGATATTAACCATATTAGCAAAACATCCTCAGCAAGTATTTACTAGAGAAGAGTTATTAGATTATATAATAGGTGAAAATGATTATGTTTATGACAGAATAATAGATAGTCATATAAAGAATTTAAGGGCAAAAATAGAGAGCGATAGTAAGAACCCAAGATATATAAAAACTGTTCGTAGTTTAGGATATAAATTTGATGATAACTAAGATTAAATTAAAAAATAAACTTATATGTATTTTTATCCTATTTTCTATATCTATAATATCACTAGTAAGTATTATAAATCGTATATATATTGAACATAACTTTAATAAATATGCTGAAAATAAAATGGAGAGAAGTAAAGAAGAAATTTATGAGAAAATAACAACAACATATAAAGATGGTGTTTGGAATATAAATAGCATTAATTTTGCTGGATATAATGCATTAAGAGAAGGATTATTAATTAGCATTAAAGAAAAAGATGGAAATACTATATGGGATGCAAGGGAATATAATAACATAGAGTGTGAAACGATTTTGGCTAAAATTAGGTACAATACTAATAAAATAAATCCAAATTCTGATACAGTTAATACAATAGAAGAATATGAAATAAAGGTTAACAACGAAGTAGTTGGAACTATAAAACTAGAATATATAGGGCCACTTTTTTTTGACGATTCAGATGTTATATTATATGAAATGTTAAATGATATTTTACTTATATTAGCTATAGTCTTTTTAGTATTTTCTATAATACTTGGAATAGTAGTATCTTCATCATTAAATAAACCAATTCTAAAAGTTATAGAAGCTACTAAATCAATATCTGGTGGAAATTACTCAAAGAAGATATTAGAAGAAAGTAATATAGAAGAAGTAAATGAGTTAATTACATCTGTAAATAAAATGGCAGAAAATATAAAGCATCAAGAAAGCTTAAGGAAAATCATGACTAGGGATATATCCCATGAACTTAGAACACCACTAACTACTATACAAGCTCATCTGGAAGCAATAATGGATGGGTTATGGGAGCCATCTCATGAAAGATTAAAAAGTATCCACGAAGAAATACAAAGATTAAATAGATTAATAGTGTCCTCAGATGAGTTATTTAAATACGATAGTGGAGAAATGATGTTAAATAAGTCAGAAGTTGATATTTCAAATATTGTATATACTATACTTATTAATTTTGAAAAAGAATTCTTAGATAATAAAATTAAATTAGAGATGAATTTGAATAATTGCAGGGCATTTGTTGATAAGGACAAAATAAGCCAAGTTATAATAAATATAATTTCAAATAGTATAAAATATACTGGACCTGGAAAGAAGATAATAGTTAATTGTTATGAAGAGAAGAATAGAGCAGTTATATCAATTAAAGATAATGGTATAGGAATTAGTGAAGAAAACTTAGAATTTATATTTGAGAGATTTTATAGAGTAGATAAATCAAGGAATACAGACTCAGGTGGACTAGGAGTAGGATTAACTATTTCAAAGGCAATAATAGATGCACATAAGGGAGAAATAAGTGTTAATAGTAAAGTTAATGAAGGTTCTGAGTTTATAGTATTTCTGCCAAAGTAAAGAGGTTATCTTTAACTATTAATTTCCCTTTAGAGTACATTTTATTCCTTGTAGTAAGTGATTTGTATTATTGAAATATAAATCACTTATGTATTGATAAATATAGTAATAAGGGCCTTCTTAATTCTATAATACAGTTATTATTTACAAAGTTTAATATATTTTCTAACTAATATATAATTAGAATCTAAATAAAAAAAGATTTTAAAAGGAAATAATTTTTAGAAAAATGTTGACAAGTTATTAAAAAGGTGTTACCGTATACATACAAGGACTGTTACTGATTCGATCAGGCATGACCAAAAATTAATGTGATTATTTGTGTATAATTATATTAATGTTTGGTCATTTTTTGCTTTTTAAAATAAATAGGGGGAAGATACTAAAGATGAAGATATTAAAAAAGTTAAATAACAATGTTGTATTAGCTTTAAACGATAAAGGAGAAGAAATTATAGTTACTGGAAAGGGATTAGGATTCCGTAAAATGCCATATATTTTAGAAGATATATCTTTAATAGAGAAAAAGTATATAATTCCTCAAAATACAAAAGCTTCTGAAATCTTAGAATCTATCCCTAATGAAGTAATAAAAGTAACAGAAAAGGTTATACGAAGCGGTTATAAAGAACTTAATATGGAGTTCAATGCAGATATTTTATTAACTTTATCTGACCATATTAATTTTGCTATTCAAAGAAGTAAAGAAGGGGTAGAAATGAGAAGTCCTCTTCAATGGGAAATCAAACATCTTTATCCTAAGGAGTATGAGATAGGATTTCATTCACTAGATATTATTGAAAATGACCTTGGAGTTAAATTAGATAAAAATGAAGCAGCTTTTATAGCACTACATTTTATTAATGCTCAGATTGGTAAGCATGATATGACTGAAACAACTAAGATAACAACTATTATGGGGGAAATTCTTAGTTTAATAAAATATAAGTTTAAAATAGAATTTAATGAAGACTCTTTTGAGTTTACTAGATTTGTAACTCATATAAAATATTTTATTATAAGACAAGTAAACAATAAACCATTAGATAATGATAATAATGATATGTTTGATCTTATGAAGGAAAAGCTAACTGAAGAGTTAGAGTGTGTTGAAATAATAGAGAAACATTTAAATAAAAATTATGGGTGGAAGTGTACAAATGACGAAAAATTATATTTAATGCTTCATATCCAAAGAATAAGAAAAGAAAAAAATTAGGACTGTTACTGATTCGATCAGGCATGACCCAATATTAATGTGATTATTTATTATAACTATAATTACATTAATATTTGGTCATTTTTATTTTAAATTTATAACTTATAAATCAAATGCTAGCTAGATTTAAAGGTTTTAAATATATGTATCATAAAACAAAAAGGTGGAGATTTAGATGAATAATAAAGAATTAGCACAAAAGATTCTTGAATTAAGTGGTGGAGAAAAAAATATTAATCTTGTTACTCATTGTGCTACAAGATTAAGAATTGTTGTTAAATCAGAAGCAGAAGTAAATTTAAAAGCAATAGATAGTTTAGCAGGTGTTTTAAAAGCACAACATAGTGGTGGTCAATTACAAGTTGTAATTGGAGCTAAGGTTAACAAAGTATATGGAGAATTTATACAACTTGGTAATTTCTCAAACAATGATGGAGAAGATATGCCAAAGGTTAAGAAAAATCCTTTTAATGTATTTATAGAAACTATAGCAGGAATATTTACTCCTATACTTCCTGCACTTGTTGGTTGTGGGATGATGAAATGTTTATCATCATTAATGACTACAACAGGTATGGTAGATCCATCAATGGGTTTTATTACAATATTCAATATGATAGCTGACTGCGTATTTTATTTTATGCCATTCTTCTTAGCTGTTAGTGCGGCAAGAAAATTCAAAACTAATGAATATTTAGCAGTTGCTTTAGCAGGATGTTTACTTCATCCAACAATTTTAGATGCAGCAAGTAAGATTGCTCAAACTGGTGTTGATAGGATAAGTTTTTTAGGATTACCTATTTTATTAGTTAAGTACACTTCTACGGTAATTCCAATAATATTATCAGTATGGCTATTAAGTTATGTTTATAGATTTGTTGAAAAGATAGTTCCAGATATGCTTAAGGTATTAATTGTCCCAATGATTACTTTATTAATTATGGTTCCAGTTCAATTGATTGCAATAGGGCCATTTGGTTCATATGTAGGTACTTGGATTGCAGGAGGATTAGATATATTATTTGCAAAAAGTGGAATAGTTGCAGGAGCTTTACTAGGATTCTTTAGACCGATACTTGTTATGTTTGGTATGCATTATTCAATAATGCCAATGCAAGTTCAACAAGTTGCAGATACAGGATTCACTGTATTAACAGCAAGTGCTTTAGCTGCTAATATTGCACAAGGTGGTGCAGCCTTTGCTGTATTCTTAAAGACTAGAAATAAAACTATGAAGGCAGCAGCAGGATCAAGTTCATTAACAGCTGTATTTGGAATTACAGAACCAGCTATTTATGGGGTTACTTTAAGATATAAAAAACCTTTCTTTGCTGGGTGTTTAGCAGCAGGTTTAGTAAGTGGATTTTATGGTATGGTTAATGCAAAGGCAAATGCTATCGCTATTCCAGGAATTTTATCTCTTACAACATTTAGTGCAAATAAATATATTTATATAATAATTGGTGTAGTAGCAGCTTTTGTTTTAGGATGTGTATTTACTCTTATTGCTGGAGTTGATGATTCTGTAATGGGTGAAGAGAAGAAAGAAGATGAAAAAGAAAACTTGATTTCTTGTGAAAGTATTATGGTAAAAAGCCCAGTAGAAGGAACAGTTAAAGATTTAGCTGAAGTTAATGATACTGTATTTTCTGATGGATTAATGGGAAAAGGAATTGCAATTGAACCTAAGGTAGGTAAGGTAATAGCTCCATTTGACGGAGTAGTTGAAGCAATTTTTAATACAAATCATGCTATTGGTTTAAAATCTAATGATGGTGTAGAAGTGTTAATTCACATTGGATTAGATACTGTAAACTTAGAAGGTAAATATTTTAAGAGCCATGTAACTAATGGACAAGAAATTAAGGCAGGAGATTTATTAGTTGAATTTGATATAGATGGAATTAAAAAAGAAGGATACGATGTTATAACTCCATTTATTATTACAAACTCTGATAAATTTAATGATGTTATAGCTGTAAAAAATGGTGAAGTAACAAATAATGATGATTTATTAAACTTAGTATAAATAAGTAGTGAAAGAGGTAGATTTATATGAATAAAGGATTTCCAAAGAACTTTTTATGGGGAGGTGCCTTATCAGCTTGTCAAGCTGAGGGTGCCTACAATCTAGATGGTAAGACACTTACTATTCCAGAAGTAATGCCATTT
The DNA here is from genome assembly GCF_032552055.1 of Clostridium sp. Taxonomy (GTDB): domain Bacteria; phylum Bacillota; class Clostridia; order Clostridiales; family Clostridiaceae; genus Clostridium. Next base: position 5,521 of record NZ_JAWGSV010000076.1, read on the forward strand.
AATCCTAAAAACGATAGAAAAGTAACTAAGCAACTAAAAATTACAAGAGAAATGATAGAAGAAGCTAAAAATGATCCAGATACAATAAAGTATCCAAAGAGAAGAGGTATAGATTTTTATCATACATATAAGGAAGATATGGCTTTATTTAAAGAAATGGGATTTAAGGTATTTAGATATTCAATTTCTTGGGCACGTTTATTCCCAAATGGTGATGATAGAGAACCAAATGAATTAGGATTAAAATTCTATGATAGTATTATAGATGAATGTTTAAAAAATGGTATGGAACCATTAATAACAATATCACACTTTGATTTTCCAATAGTTCTAGTTGAGAAGTTTGGTGGATGGTATAACAGAGAATTAATCGATTTATACCTAAGATATTGTGAGGTAATATTCAACAGATATAAAGGAAAAGTAAAGTATTGGGTAACATTTAATGAAATAAATATGAGTATTAAAGCAGGTCCTAAAACTATGGGTGTAATAGATGAAGGACAAGAAAACTATGAAGAAATGTTATTCCAAGCTCTTCATCATCAATTTGTTGCAGCTGCAAAGGCTACAAAGCTTGCTCATGAAATAGATAAAGAAAATAAGATAGGTAGCATGGTAGCATACTTTACTACTTACCCTTATACATGCAAGCCAGAAGATGCTTTAGCAATGCAAAAGGATGACCAAATGAAGAATCTATTCTATTTAGATATTTTAAATGGTGGTAAGTATCCATATTATTCAAAGAAATATTTTGAAGAACATAATATTAATTTAGATATAAAAGATGGAGATTTAGAAGTTATCAAGGAAAATACAGCTGACTTTGTAGGAATGTCTTACTATAACTCGATGATATCTAGTAATGATGGAGATCAATTAGAGCTTACTGCTGGTAATGTTCATAGCGTTTATAAAAATCCACATCTTGATGCAAATGAGTGGGGATGGCAAATTGATCCAATAGGATTAAGATATACATTAAATCATGTATATGATAGATTTGGATTACCTATATTTATACTTGAAAATAGTTCAGGATTCTTTGATACATTAACAGAAGATAATAAAGTACATGACCCATATAGAGTAGACTTTTTACGAAAACATATTGAACAATTAAAGCTTGCTATTGAAGATGGAGTAGAAGTTATTGGTTATACAATGTGGGGACCAATTGATATGATTTCATCAGGAACATCAGAAATGTCAAAGCGTTATGGATTTATATATGTAGATCAAGATGACTATGGTAATGGAACTATGAAGCGTTACAAGAAAGATTCATTCTATTGGTATAAGAATGTTATAGCTACTAATGGAGAAGAACTTTAATATTTATGAAAATATTAAAGAGTATTAAGAAAGTACCAGGGGGACTTCTTATAGTCCCTATGATACTTTCTGCGATAATAAATACTTTTTTTCCTGAGATTTTTCAAATAGGGAATCCAACAACAGCACTTTTTACTAATAAGAGTACCATGGTTTTAGTAGGACTAATGCTATTTGCATCTGGAACACAATTCAATTTGAACAAAACAGTTGATGTTATTAAAAGAGCAGGAATATTATGTGCTGGAAAGTTATTGATATCATATATTAGTGGATTATTATTCATTAAATTCTTTGGAATAGAAGGAATACTTGGAATATCAGCAGTTGCTATTATTGCTACAATTACAAGCTGTAATCCAGGATTATATTTAGCTTTAGTTAATGACTATGGAGATGAAATAGATGGTGCAGCTTTTGGATTTTTAAATCTAATAGTGGTACCTGCAGTTCCACTTATGATTTTAAGTTCTGCAAGTGGACAAGGAATAGATGTTAAAATAATAATAGCTAACCTTTTTCCATTTATATTAGGCATGGTATTAGGAAATTTAGACGTGGATTTCAAAAAGCTTTATGCACCAGCTACAGTAATACTTTTACCTTTTATGGGAATATGTTTTGGTAGTAGTATAAACTTTATAGTAGCCTTAAAAGCAGGAATATCAGGAATAATTCTTACAGTAATATTCTATTTAATAAGTCTTTTACCGCTATTATTAATAGATAGAAAAGTTATTAAGAGACCTGGTTATGCAGCTATTGCGATGTCATCTGTAGCAGGGTTATCTATTTCAGTACCATCATTAGCTGCTGAAATTAGTAATGTATTTGCTCCTTTTATGGATGTTGCCATGTCTCAGATTGCATTAGCATCAATAATAACAAGTATAATAACTCCAATGATAATTAAATATATAGTAAAGAAATAAAAAATATACAGATATCTTTAATTTAGGTATCTGTATATTTTTTAATTTAATTCCAGAGGAATAAGTTACTAATTTTAATTCTTTTAAGTCAGAGATGGGAACTATGTAGATACTTTAATTATTAAGGAAGAAAAAGATTATTATTTTAAATAATTTATAGTATATATTATGATATAAAGCTTACTAAGAATACTAGCAATTCACAAAATTGAAAACGTTGACTGAGAATAATATATAGTATATACTGTAAGGAAATATAGCCTAAGGACAAGCTAAACTTACTTACAGAGCAATTTGTTAGGTAGGTTTTTTATTTTTAATTGGGATCTTTGTGAAACAGACCTTTTGGGATATATAAATAAGTAAAAAAAAGAGGAAGAGGTGATTTAATGGAATACAGCTATGAAAATATAGAGCATAAATTGAATATACCTATTAGAATATTTACTCATTACTTAGATAAATTCCCTTATCATTGGCATGAGGAAATGGAAATACTATTTGTATTAAAAGGAAGAGTTGAACTTTTTATTGATAAGGAAGTTAATATCCTAGAGGAAGGAGATATTTTTTTAATTAATAAAAATGAGATTCACTATGTAAAGTCAACTAATCCTCTTGAAAACTCACAACTTTTAGTATTGCAATTTAATACTGAATACTTAGAAAAATATTATGTGAACTTAAGCAATCTGCGTTTTAAGCTTGACTCCAGTCAAAAAGATACTGGGAATGAGAAGTTTTATAATAAAATTAGGATTATACTTGCTGAAATGATGAATGTTGTTTTTAACAAGGAGGAGCCCTATGAACTTTTAATTAACAGATATTTATTAGACCTTATAATAATCTTAATTAATAATTTTAATGTTGATGAAAATAGTGAGGATAAAACCTTAAAGGTAAGTGAAAATAGACTTGTTGATATTATTAAATATATAAATAACAACTATAAAGATAGTGATCTTACAATTGCAAAGATAGCAAGTGAACTTTATTTAAACCCACAATACCTTTCAAGATATTTTAAAGAAAAAATGGGTATAACAATAAAGGTTTTTTTAGATAATTTAAGATTAAATAAATCTTTAAATGATTTAAAACTTAGTAAGAATAGGGTTATAGATATAGCTAATAGGCATGGTTTTCCTGATGAGAAATCATATTATAGGGTTTTTAAAAGTGTGATTGGAATTACTCCTAATAAATATAGAGAGATTAATGGAGTTGAGGAAACTAATAAAAGTGCAAGAAGTTATTTAAATATTAATGGTAGAGATACACTAGCTAAACTTTTTGAATATTTAAGGACATATGAATCAGTTATTGATACAAGAAAAAATAGAGAAAATATTAAAATAATAAAAACTGAAGAAGTTATAGGGGAATTAAAACATAGCTTTAACAAATTAATAACATTTGGACATGCTAGCTACGGCTTAAGAGATGATCTTAGAGTACAACTTAGAAAAATCCAAAAGGATATTGGTTTTGAATATGTAAGGTTTCATGGAATATTCTCAGATGAAATGCTAGTTTATAATGAAACAACAAAAGGTGAAGTGTACTATAATTTCAATCATGTTGATAATTTAATTGATGGATTATTAGAACAAGGGCTAAAGCCTTTTATAGAATTAGGATTTATGCCAAGTGAACTTTCATCTACAGATAATAAGATTTTCTTTTGGCAGTGTTATGCTAGCGCTCCAAACAATATGGATAAGTGGATACAGATGGTTGATGAATTCATAAGACATATTATTAATAGGTATGGAATTAATAGCGTTAGAGAGTGGTATTTTGAATTTTGGAACGAGCCAAATATAGAAAAAGTTTTCTGGGATGGAAGCAGAGAAGAGTTCTTTAATTTCTTTAAGCTAACCTATGACTGCATTAAAGCAATTGATAAAGATATTAAGATAGGCGGCTTTGGTATTTTTAAGTTTGGTGAAACTAATAGTTGGATAAATGAATTTATATCTTATTCAGAAAAGCATAATTGCTTTTTAGACTTTTTCACTTTTCATGCATATCAATTAGAATGTACTGATATAGATACAATTAAAGTTGATATGACTAATGAGGGAGTAAAGTATATTAGATCAGATGAGAATGATTTGACAGGAGATCTAAGTTTAAGAGATATAATTCATATTGGTAATGAGGACTATATATCAGAAACTATAAATGAAATGGTAGAAATAGGAGAAAGATTGCCAGGGGCCGCTAAAGAGTATTGGATTACAGAATGGAATTCTACTATGGATTGTAGAGATTTAGTTCATGATACATGCTTTATGGCAGCTTTCATTGTAAAAACCTGTGTAGAAAATAGTAACTTAGTTACTGGAATTGGATTTTGGACATTTACAGATTTATTTGAGGAGTTTAGGTTAAAACAAAAATTATTCCATGGAGGCTTTGGATTAGTTACATATAATGGAATAAAGAAAGCTAGTTATCATGCCTTTGAGTTTTTAAATAAATTAGGTGAAGAAGTTTTGTATAAAGATAATGGATTAATAGTTACAAAAAAAGGACAGGATTATCAATTACTATTTTATAATTATTGCCATTATAATGATTTATATAGATCATTAGATTACTCACAAATATCACATTTAAATAGATATAATGTTTTTAATGAAGCTACTATAAAGGAATATAATTTGTCACTAAAAGTACAGAATGGGAAGTACCAATTAGAAAAATTTAGAGTGAATAGGGAATCAGGTTCATCCTTCGATGCTTGGGTTAGCATGGGAGCGCCAGAAACATTATCTGAATATGGATATAAATATTTAGAAAATGCTTCTGAGCCTGGATATATGACTTGGATAAAAAATGTTGATAAAGAAATTAATATTAATACAGAGCTTTCACCTCATGAAATTCAATTAATTATTATAAAAAAATTATACTAAATTAATATAAAAAGGAAGGCGTGAGAGTGCGGCTTCCTTTTTTTATAAAAAAATACTTATCTTAATATAAGAGGTCAGTAATTGGAAGAATAAAAATCTAAAGCGGAATATGTAAACGTATAAATAGGTATATAATATAAAGTATATTAAAAAATATATTTGAACTATGAAAGGAGAATATCATGAAAAAATATACTATGACTGAAAAAGACAATTATATATATGTAAAGAATCATGGAGGAAAAGATATTGCATACTCAAAAGAGTCAGGGGTATCAATATTAGAAGTTGATGGGTTTGCATTTAAAGATTTAAATGGAAATGGAGTTCTTGATCCCTATGAAGATTGGAGATTACCAATTGAGGAAAGAATAGATGATTTATCAAGACAAATGACTATAGAACAAATTGCGGGATTAATGCTATACAGTAAGCATCAAGCAGTATCAACAGGGGATAGTATATTTGCAAAAATGTTCGGTGGAACTTATGATGGGAAATCTCTAAAAGATAGTGGAAAAGATATAAGCGATTTAACAGATCAGCAAAAGAAATTTCTAAAAGAAGATAATTTGCGCCACATTCTTTTAACTGTAGTAGATGATGCAAAAACAGCTGCAAAATGGAATAACAATGTGCAAGGATTTGTAGAGGGGATAGGACTTGGAATTCCTGCAAATAATAGTTCAGATCCTCGTCATACACCAAATGCAGATACAGAGTTTAATGCAGGTTCAGGTGGAGATATTTCTAAATGGCCAGAACCATTAGGGTTAGCAGCTACTTTTGATACTGAACTGGTAAGAAGATTTGGTCAAGTAGCATCTAAAGAATATAGAGCATTAGGAATTGCAACTGCTTTATCTCCACAAGTTGATATTGCAACAGAACCTAGATGGATGCGCTTTAGTGGAACATTTGGAGAAGATTCAAAACTTACCACAGATATGGCAGAGGCTTATTGTGATGGATTCCAAACAACTGAAGAAACAGGAGAGTGGGGAAAAGAAAGTGTAAATGCAATGGTTAAGCATTGGCCAGGTGGAGGAAGTGGAGAAGCTGGCCGTGATGCACATTATGGTTTTGGTAAATATGCAGTTTATCCAGGAAATAATTTTGATGAACATTTAAAGCCATTTACTGAAGGTGCTTTTAAATTAAAGAATGGTACAAATCAAGCAGCATCAGTAATGCCATATTATACAATTTCTTATGGACAAGACCATATATATAATGAAAATGTTGGAAATTCATATAGTAAGTTTATTATTACAGATTTACTACGTAATAAATATAACTATGATGGTGTTGTATGTACAGATTGGATGATTACACAAGATGCACCTAGTATAGATTCATTTATGGTTGGTAGATGCTGGGGAGTAGAAACTATGGGTGAAGCAGAACGTCATTATAAAATATTAATGGCTGGAGTAGATCAGTTTGGTGGAAATAATGAAGTTCAACCAATTTTAGATGCTTACAATATGGGTGTTAAAGATCATGGTGTAGAATTTATGAGAAATAGATTTGAAACATCTGCTAAGAGATTACTTAGAAATATTTTTAAGACAGGATTATTTGAAAATCCATATGTAGATCCAGAAGAGTCAGAAGAAATAGTGGGAAATAAAGAATTTATGAGAGAAGGCTACAATGCACAACTTAAATCAGTAGTTATGCTTAAGAATAAAAATAGTAATCTACCAATAAGTGAAAATAAAAAGGTCTATATTCCAAAGCGTAGATTAAAGGCAGGAATAGATTGGTTTGGGAATGTAATACCAGCAAGCGAGGTTTTCCCAGTAGAAAAGAAAATTGTTGAAAAATATTATACAGTAGTTGAAAAGCCAGAAGAAGCAGACTTTGCTATTGTGTTTATTGAGTCTCCAGATAGTATTGGATATAAAAAAGAAGAGGGATATGTACCAGTAACCCTTCAATATAGACCATATACAGCTGAGTATGCAAGAGAAGAAAGTATTGCAAATGATGATGGAGAAAGTAGAGGATATAAAAACAAATCAAACACTGCTACTAATGAGCAGGATTTAGATATTATATTAGAAACAAAAGAGGCAATGAAAGATAAGCCAGTTATTGTATCTATGAAT